>DASZZA010000468.1:0-6003 GCA_035545135.1 Lacipirellulaceae bacterium
CGTCAAGGTCTATGAGGGCGGACTGTGGGCGACCGATCCGCCGGGTATGGTTTACATCTGCGAGCCGGCCGGGAATCTGATTCACCGTAAGAAGCTTGTGCCGGACGGCGTCACTTATCGCGGTGAACGCATCGACAAGCAGTCAGAATTTGTCGCCGCGCGCGATATCTGGTTTCGCCCTGTGCAGTTGGCAATCGGCCCGGAAGGCGGCCTCTACGTTGCCGACATGTATCGCGAGGTGATTGAACACCCGGAAAGCTTGCCCGCCGCGCTGAAACGTCAACTTGATCTCAATAGTGGCAACGACAAAGGCCGCATTTACCGCATCGTTCCGGCCGATTACCACTACCAGAAGCCGAAAACGCTCGACAATGCCACCGCCGCGGACTTGGTTGTTGCTTTGGAAGATACCAACCAATGGCGGCGAATGACCGCGCTTCGGCTCATCTATGAACGTCAGGATCCATCTGTCGCCGAACTGGTGCGCGCCAGATATGCGAATTGCAAGCGGCCCGAATGCCGCATCGCCATGCTGTACGCGATCGATAGTTTGAACGCGCTCACCGAACACGACCTCCTCGAAGGCCTTGCCGATCCGCACCCGCAAGTTCGTCGCCACGCGTTGCGTCTCTCCGAACCGATGCTCGATAAGTCGGCCGTTGTGAGCGAAAAAGTCCTCTCGCTGACGACTGATTCCGACCCGGTCGTTCAATTCCAACTCGCCTTCACACTCGGCGAGTCCCATCACCGGGCAGCTACAAAGGCCCTCGCCGACATCCTGATTCGTTCGCCGCAGAATCGCGACATCACGGACGCCGTACTTACCTCAATTGCCGATCGCGCCGGCGGCGTGTTGAAAGTTCTAATGGCCAATGAGAAGTGGTGTGCCCGTCAATCGGCCGAGCCGATCGCCGGCGCCATTGTCGGACAAATCGCTCGTCAGCGCCGCGAGGCCGACCTGAACACCCTCGTCGAGCTTTTGCAGTCGTCAAGTTCGAAGCGACGGTCTCCTAGTGCCGTCATTCTTTTGAAAGCACTAAGTCGACTGCCATCGGATGTTTTGAACGGCAACTCGCCGCAACTCGTTAAGTTGCGAGATGTGCGGGCCGCCGCTTCGAAGTCGCTCGTCAGCGAAGCTAGGCGGGTGCTCAATCGGCAAAATGCTTCAATGGAAGATCGTAGAGCGGCCATCGATGCCTTGGCGCTGGGCAAGTTCGAGAACCAGCGCGAGCTGCTCGACAATCTGCTATCGCCGCAAGAGTCGACGGAAATCCATTCCGCCGTTCTCGCCACGTGCGGTCAGTTCGATTCTCCGTCCGTCGCCGACGTGATTCTTTCGCATTGGGAGGAGCTGTCGCCCGGTGAGCGGTCGCAGGCCGCCGATATCCTGCTGCGGCGCGCATCGTGGGCCCTCGCATTCGTAAAGCACCTTGCCGCGTCGAATGGCTCGCTTAACTCGCTCGATCCGTCCCACGTGGCGCGGCTACAAAACTATCCGTCTCCCAAAGTCCGCCAACTTGCACGGAAGCTTCGCGGCCAAAGTGTCGCCAAAGATCGACAGAAAGTCTTTCAGGAATACCGCGACGGCGGCGTGCTGGCCGGTGGCGATCCGGCCCAAGGAAAACTGGTGTTCGAAAAGAATTGTGCGACCTGTCACCAGGTGGCCGGCGTCGGCCATCAGGTTGGCCCAAGCCTAGCCACTATGGTCAGCCGCGGCACTGAATCGGTGCTATTCAACGTGCTCGCCCCTAACGCGGAAGTGGACCCGCGGTTCATTGAATACGATGTCTCGACAAATAGTGGTCAGGTCCTGAACGGCGTCATCGCCGGCGAAACATCGACCGCCGTCACGCTCCGCGGGCCCGACGAGAAGACCACCACCATCCTGAGAGTCGATATCGACGAAATGCACAGCACCGGAAAGTCGCTCATGCCCGAAGGTTTTGAGAAAGTCATCGATAAAAAATCCATGGCCAACCTGCTCTCGTTTCTGCAACAGGCCGCCGCGTCGCCAGGAGCGGCAAAATGAAAAGACGTAACGACTGCGGATTTCGGATCGAGGATTATCTCTTAGCGTCGGCCGTCAGGCCGATTCTTCTGTCGCGCGATTTAAGCATATCGTATAGCGGTAGTTTTTTCGGCGTAGCCGTCGACGCTAAACATGCGCGCAAGTTGCCATCCGCCATCCGCCGTCCGCGCTGGCTCGCTGGTTGGTTATTGATTTGCGCGACGCTGCTTCTAGTCTTTGCAGCCCGCGGCGCGGTAGCCGTAGACCTCCGCATCGCCACCTTTAAGGCCGACGTCACGCCGCCGCCCGGTTCCCCGCTGTGTGACGGGCTCGTGCCGCCGGCGACCGGCGTCAACGATCCTCTATCGGCACGCGGCATCGTGCTGCAGGCCGATCGCCAGAAGCCGGTCGTGCTGGTGGCTGTCGATTGGGTCGGCATCGGAAACGAAGGGCACGACGCTTGGTGCCGCGCAATCGCCGAGGCCTGCAAAACGACGGTCCACCGCGTTTGCGTCCACACATTGCATCAGCACGATGCGCCCGGCTGCGACTTTCTGGCCGAGAGAATTGCCGCCAGAGCGGGCTTGCCCAATCAATTATTCCCAGTCGAGTTTGCGCACGAAGCGATTCGCCGCGTGGCCGCTGCGGCAGCGAAGGCAAGTACTCACCTCGAAAACGTTACCGACATCGGCTACGGCAAAGGCTTGGTGAAGAAAGTAGCGTCCAATCGCCGCATCCTCGGACCAGACGGCAAGGTAAAATTCGTCCGCTTCTCAGCAGCAATGGATCCAAAGCTCCGCGCACTTCCGGAGGGAACCATCGATCCTTACGTGCGCATGCTAACATTCTGGAACAAGGATCGGCCGCTGGCCGTGCTCACCTACTACGCCACTCATCCGCAAAGCTACTACTACACCGGCAAGTGCAGCGCCGACTTTGTCGGCATGGCCCGCGACGAAGCCCAGGCTGCTGAAAAAACCGAACTTCACATCCACTTCAACGGCGCTGGCGGCAACATCGCGGCCGGCAAATACAACGACGGCTCACATGCGATGCGCCCCGTATTAGCACACCGATTGGCCGCAGGCATGAAGCGGGCATGGGACGACACGAAGAAAATCCAAACGGCCGATCTCACGTTCGACTGGTCCACTCGCGACGTAAAGCTGCCGCTCGGCCAATGGTACGATGATAACGAACAGGAAGCGACGCTGCACAACAAATCGGAAAAACTCATCCCGCGCCTCCGCGCCGCTCGCAACATCGCTTGGGCTCAGCGAGCAAAAGATGGCCCGCCGATCACCATCGCCCGACTGCGCCTGAACAAACCCTCTCGCTCAACGAACGGGCAGCAAGTAAAACCCTCTCCCGCCGGGAGAGGGCAGGGTGAGGGACCCTCCTCGATCGACATCCTATTTATGCCGGGCGAGCCTTTTGTCGAGTACCAACTTGCTGCCCAGAAGATGAAGCCCGAGGCCTTCGTTTGTATGGCCGGCTACGGCGACTACGGCCCCGGCTACATCGGCACCGCCATCGCCTACACCCAGGGCGGTTACGAAACGGGTTTCGTCATACCTGTCTCGCGAGTTTCGCCGCGCGTCGAGGGCGTTCTCATGAACGCGATGCAGGAGTTGCTGAAATGAATCCGAAGTGTTCTCTACGCCACGTTTCGAAAGTCAATCGGCTATAATTGGATTAGCCGCCGGAAGTTTTGGACTTTCCCGGTGCAATCACGTCTGGTCGCGACCTCGATGATGCCCATCGCCTACTGCGGAGTGCGGTTGCTGATATGGCAGAAGAGGCATTGCATCGCGGGGAAGCATTGCCGCAGCCGAACCCTTCTGTGACCGATTCGGAAAGCGATTTGGAAGAGCCGATTTACGTGCTTCTCCAAGCAGCCAATCGTGTGATCGAGGTTGCGCAGGATGCGTGATCGATGATGCGCCGCGATCTGCTAGAACATTGACGACGTCACGGATGTCTATTCGTGAGCGAGGATGGCGACCACTCCATCTGAGAGAATACAGCCAGCGAGCGGCGCACGGCAATTCCACGACACCGCGAAATTCCAGACTTCACGGCGCGAAAGATTTGTCGGCAGCTCGATGCCCCGACGCTTTCATAAGAACACGGTCAAGATACGCATAACATCTTTCACGTGCAGCATCAGGAAAATCGTGACCACAATCCGGATGGACAACCTGCAAACGATCCGGATGCCCTAGCAGTTTGTAGATTGGCCGAGCCGCATCGACGCATTCGCGCACGCCTTCCACGTCGAAGTTGTCGTCGTGCAGCGGAGCATTAATGAACACGGACTGCGGAGCGATTGCGGCTATCACTTCAGCAAAATCGAACGGCATCTCGTCCGGAGAGTGGTGATATTTGCTCGCAATGAGCGGCATATAGCGAGGACTCGTCCAGCCACTCAAATCGCCGCCTTTGTATTTGTGGAAGCTCGTGAAGCCGCACGAGGTGACGACGGCCCTAATCCGCGGCTCGAACACCGCCGTGAACAGTGCGTTGTGGCCGCCCAGTGAGTGTCCGATCACGCCGATGCGATTCGGATCGACTTCCGGCAGCGATTGCAGTAAGTCGATGGCACGCGTGTTGTCGTAGATGGCCTTCATGGTGCCGCTCGCATAGTTGTCGGCGTCGAAGTCGTAGTCCTTGGATTCGCCAAACGAAGGATAGTCGGGCGAGAGCGTTACATAGCCACGCTTGGTCAGCTCCAACGCGTAGTGCAGCGACGGGCGATCGGCGAGTCCTACCGGCGAGTCCTTGCCGTTGGGGGTCGTTTGGTGGAGGCACAGCATCGCAGGGTGGCGGTACAAAGCGCCCTCACCCCGGCCCGTTTCCTGTGGAATTCCCAAAGCACGAGGGAGTAGAAGCCACGCGTGAACGACCTGCTTCGCGTTGTCGGTATGATACGCGATCTTACGGCGAACGTACCCGTCCTCCTTATGCTCTTCCAGCACCCGCACGTCGAGCGGAACGGGCGACCCGGGCCGTGGCAACGGCCCCATTACTTCTTCCATACCTGCGATAATTTGCGCGCGGCGCTTCTGCCAATCGGCCGGCATGCGAATGGGCGCGCGTGTGCCGTCCAACTCCACGTAGTGAGAAAGGTCTTCATGATCGAGGCAGGGTGACGCGCCAAATGCGGCTGAGCAAATCATCAAGCAACAAAATACGGCGGCTGAGCTGCCGATGAGAGTTTGTTCTTGATTCACCACGAAATTGTTCCCGTGGCCCAATATTGCGATTCTCGGAGAGACTCGCCCACGTCGCCGCATCTTTCCGAGACGCGAATCGCGCCCCGACTGGTAAGTTAGCCTCGCGGCCCCGCACTAAGCAAACAGCCCCGTCACCGCTTGCGCCTTCACCAGTTCGCGAGGCTGATTTAGGTGGTTATAGACAATCGTTTCCGGATGGATCCCCATCGCATGATAAATCGTCGCCAGCACTTCCATCGGGTGTACCGGGTTTTCCAGCGGCGCCGAGCCCGTGGCGTCACTCTTGCCATGGACATAGCCGCGCCTGATACCCGCCCCGGCCATCATCGCCGTGTAGCAATACGGCCAGTGGTCGCGGCCATCCGCACTGTTGCTGTTACCCGAAGTGCTCACACCCTTCGTGGGGCTGCGGCCAAATTCGCCAATGGCGACGAGTAGCGTATTTTCGAACAGGCCGCGCTTGTCCATGTCATCAATAAGGCCCGACAGGCCGACGTCGAACATTGGCCCCGATTGGTTCTTCATCCGCTTGGTCAAGTCGGCATGATGGTCCCACGAGTGATTGTCCGAATTGGCCACTTTCGGCCAAATCACTTCGACCACACGGGTGCCGGCTTCAATCAACCGCCGCGCTAGTAGGCAACTTTGGCCGAACGTGTTACGGCCGTACTTGTCGCGAGTCGCATCGGTCTCCTGCGAAAGGTCGAATGCATCGCGCGCCCGGCCGGATGTTATCAACGTGAGTGCTCGCTGGTAATA
>DASZZA010000469.1:0-6547 GCA_035545135.1 Lacipirellulaceae bacterium
TGCCACCACCTCGGAGTAGATACCGAACGCCGGCAGGATCAGGATGTAGACGTGCGGATGGCCCCAGATCCAGAACAGGCTGACATAGTTCGCGACGTTGCCGCCGCCTTGGAGGCCGGTGAAAAAGTGCATGCCGAGCTGGCGGTCGAGGTCAAGCAGTGTGGCGGCGACGATCAGGGCCGGATAGGCAAATATGATCAATATGCTGGTGCATAGCGCCGCCCAGGTGAATAGCGGCATCATCATCAGTCGCATCCCGGGCGCGCGTCGTTTGACGATCGTGACGAGAAAGTTGATTCCCGCCAGCAATGAACCGACACTGCTGAGCAGGACCGCCCAGATCCAGTAATCGACGCCCACTCCCGGGTTGAATTGCACGCCCGATTGGGGTGGGTAAGCAGTCCAATAGGCGGTCGAGAACTTGCCGATGACCAGCGAGATCATTACCAAGCCAGCGCCGGACACGGTCAGCCACAGACCAGCGGAGTTCATGAACGGAAACGCCACCCGGCGCGCACCGATCTGCTGCGGAACGACGATATTGAGCAGGCCGAGCACGAACGGCATCGCCACGAAAAACATCATGATGGTGGCGTGGGACGTGAAGATCTGATCGAAATGATCCGGCGGCAGGTAGCCGTTGGGTTCGAATGCGAACGCCTGCTGGGTGCGAATCAATAGGGCATCGATGACGCCGCGCACCAGCATGACCAGCGCCAGCGTGACGTACATGATGCCGATTTTTTTATGGTCGAGGCTCGTCAGCCATTCGGTCCATAAATAGCGCCATCGACCGAGCCGCGTAATGAACGCGACCACGCCAAGTGCAACGCACACGACGGTCAGCGCTCCTGCCATGGCGATGCCGCTGTAAAAGGGCAGGGCGTCAATCGTCAGCTTACCGAGCATACCAACTGGTCTTCAGAGAGAGGGAGCAATGCTGTCGCGTTTACGAGGAAACTGGGCGATGCATTCTCCGACATTTCGAGAGTACCGGGTAGGACCGCGAGGTCAATTGAAATCGCGGGTGGTCGCCTAGATCGATCGGTATGCTACATATAGTGCTGAAATTGCTTATGAATTTAAGATTTGCAAGTCTTGGCCGAACCCCGAGCGCCTTGCGGGAGGCGACATCATTTCGGATAAGATCGTAATCGGGCAGAGCAGGAAGGGGGCCAATCATCGTTGGGCAATGATCTCGACGATATTGTAACGAGTTTTCCCGCAGACGACGTCACCTTTGTCGACCAGATGCAGTTTTGGATTCATCCGGGATAGGGCATGTTCGTGCTCGGGAAGTAAAACCGCCATCGTTGGGGCGTTCATTGCGATTGCGGCTAGATCGTTCAGTGAAACCGCGCTGATCGGCCCTTTCACGTAAACCAGCATGTTGTGATTGGTTGCCTCCCCATCCACAACGTAAAGACGGCCGGGTCTCTGCCGGATGGTGGCGGCAATCGTTTGGCCCGCCAGGCGGCTTTCCTGAAACAACTGCGGCGCGAACGGCATGACGATCCAGCTTCGAACGAGCAGGCCGCCAAAAATTGCATAGGCTACAACCAGGGCCGACACGATGACTTTGCGGTGGCTGTGAAGCCAGCGCTCAAACATCAGCCCGCAAATAACCGCCAATGTCATTGTTCCCGGCATGGCGTAGCGCGCAGCCACTTTACCCGGCCAGACCAGGAGAATAAGCGTGCAAGCCACGGAGTAAAGTATTGCGGCAAGCAGCAGGTCATCCCGCGTATCCCGCCATCTGCGGACGGCGATCACGATAGCCGGTCCAATCAGGATGGAGCCCGGCAGGAATTCAACTGCCAGACTTTTGACGAAATCCAGATGTCCGAAAACCGTCGCGAAACCTGTGGTCGTATGCGCCAGACGCGAATGAGCTTGCCAGGTATCGATATCGCCTAGCTGATAAACGAGGCCATACCAGCCACCGATGATGAGTCCGGCCCCGATGTGCGCTGCGATAAACGCCGGAATCTGATGACGCTGTTTCAGAAGGATGTAAGAGCCGACGCCGAGAGTGAAGTAAGCAACTTCCTGCGGCCCCTTCGTAAGGCCGGCGAGAGCAATCAAAACGCTGATGCAGAGCCATCGTCCAGATGTTGTGCTGTTGTCGCGAGTGCCTTGCCACCAGATGCAAAACGCGCCGAATAGCAGGACGGACAGGACGATATCAGGTTCGGCATTGATGAACTTGGGCGCGACGACCGGCATGCTGATCCAGCAAAGCGCACCAAAAATTGCGGCACTCTTGCCGGTAACGGATCGCAGCAAATTGTAGATCAGCAGCGTTCCGGCAAGGAAAAAACAGAGGTGCGGAATGCGCAATGACCATAGCGTCACGCTTCCCGTTGTCTCGCCAAGGGTTGCGGCTAACCACGATAGCAGAACCGGTCGCTCCGCGAATCTCTCGCCGTAAACGAATGGCGTTAGCCAGTGACCGTCCTCCAGTGCGCCGCGCGCGATGGCGATTATTCGTCCTTCCTCAAGGTTGGAAGCGCGGATGATGGTGGCAGGCACAGCCTGCACCAGAAAGAGGCCGATGACCCACAGGACCGGCCATCGCGACTTGTCCAAACCGGAAAAACGGGAGAGCAGCCATTCGCCAGGGACAAATGCGATATCCCATAGCCGCCCGACGGCTGTGTCCCTTGCCTGGTCCGAACCCATTGTGTTCCTTGAGGAACTCACCTCCACGCGGGGTTCCGTTATGGGGGCGACACCCTCCAGCAGCAGTGAGCGGCGCCGGACGGGCGCGGCAACGCTCAGCGCGAATTCATCATCGGGCTAATCATCTTGCGCACTCTCAAGGTCTTTCACCTTGAGGCCGTGTTCGATGAAGAAACGGTACTGCCTGGAATTTTCTTCGTAGAAGGGTTTGTCCTCCACTGGCCCGTACAGTTCGAAGGCATAGTTGTTGAACTCGCCGGCCGGCGACTCGTCCTTGACCGAGGACATTTCCAGAATGACGCCAAAGGACGGGGCGCGCAGGATCTTCAATTGATCGATCAGCTTGGTCGCCGCTTTGACGCCCGTTCGCTGCAACGTCACGACGGCGGGCGGCCAATTCTGGTGATCCGGAAATGAACATACGATCGAATACATGCGCGTGGCGGCGGGCGGCGACTCCGGATCATTCGGATTATAGCTGCCTCGTTTACTCAGGCCCGATGCCGCCACGGAGCGGCCCGTCCGCCAAGTCACTTCCTCGCCACTCTTGAGCTTGATGGTGAATTCGGTATCGGCGGGCGTCCAATGCTTGCCGTCGTCGGAGCGTGCGAGAATTCCGCCGCCCGCTTCGCGCGGACGCCACAGGATGAAGCACCAGTTGATGAAAACCGGGCAAATGCGGATGGTCGAACCGATGCTTTTGTCGAGCAGGCTGTGCCAGAATTCGCCTGGCCGGGCGTTCTCGAATTGAGCGAGTTCGGGCGAGGAAGCCTGCAGCAGTTTCAGTCGCGGCATTTCCACGTTGCCAAGGGTACCAAGCCCCGGATGGTCCTGCAGGAACGCGGGCAAGCGCGACTTAGCCATGAATATTCTCCTAGGTCGTGGGGAGGAAAGTCTGGCGCATGATTGAAGGATTTCATACGACGCTTCAATGTAATTGATGGACTGCGTAACTGCCCGCTGTTTTCGAATGGCCGCCGCGTCCGTCATTGCAGTTGAAACGGGATCGGACCGCGGCAGCGTTCTGCTTTGTTGTACGGCGCGGCCAAAAGTCGCAACATTGGGCTGTTTCCGGCACGTCGTATCGCCTTGCGTCATTGCACCGAGGCACGAGCGATCGAGCATGGCGTCCAAAACGATCTTCATTGTCCGGAATCCGACAGCGTGTGCGGTGCGAATACTTGCCTGCAGCTTGAGCGCGCGCTGCCGCACCGCTCGTTTCTCGCAGATGGATTTCTCGGCAAGAGCCTGATAAGTTCCTGAGCAAGAAGCGCAATCTGAGGGATGCGCCAGTGCTGTCGATGCATTCGCGCAGGCCGTGAAAACAAGGGTGCGCCGTGCATTGATCGCGACCGCTGCAATCAATCGATTTCGTCGCAGCCGATGCTCGATCGCGAGCGAAAAAAATACACATTTCTGAGATCAACGCCCTTGCGCTTTCTAACGATTCTAGTCTAGCATAAACCTACCGTCGCCGATCATGTGGGTCTGAGAACGGCGGGTCACGAGCGGGAAACGTCTACCTAACATAAACTTAACACCCGCCCGATCATATGGATCTGAGGACGAGGGATCATGAGCAAAAAGCCCCTAGCGTCATGGCGTTTGATGCCACTTGCTGCGCTAGCTACGACTACAGCCATATGGGCAGCGTTGCCGAGTGTGGCTAACGCGGCCGATGCAGCGGCAGGTAAGAAGCTATTTGAAGATAAGACGTGTAGTGCTTGTCACTCCATCGGTGGGGGGGATCTCGTTGGTCCCGACCTGAAGAACGTCACCAAAGAGCGCTCCAGCGAATGGTTGCACGCCTGGATCTCGGCGCCGGACGCACTGATCGCGAAAAAGGATCCGATTGCGGTCGAGTTGCTCGCCAAATTCAATGGCATGGAGATGCCCAACTTGGGCCTCAGCTCCACTGAAGTTGACAATATTATTGCGTTTCTGGGGTCTGGCGGGGGTGGTGGCTCGTCTGCCGCTGCGGCACCGGCCCTTAAGGGTGATGCCGAGAAGGGCAAGGAATACTTCACCGGCAATGAGCGCTTTGCGAACGGCGGACCGCCGTGCATGGCCTGCCACAGCACCGGCGGCCTCGGGGCCTTCGGCGGCGGACATCTTGGTCCTGATTTGACCGAGGTGTCAAAGCGCCTTGGCGGAGCGAACGGGCTTAGCTCGTGGCTTGCAGGTTTGCCCACGCCGACGATGAAGGCGGTCTGGACGAAGCAGCCGCCGACCCCGCAGGAGCGTGCGGATGTGGCCGCTTTCCTTGCTCAAGAAGGGTTGGCTACGCGTACGGCTTCGGCGATCTGGCAATTGGCCGGCCTGACGGGGCTGGGTGCTGTGATCCTGCTTTTGATTGCGGGATTCCGTTGGCGGAATCGGCTGAAGTTCGGCGTGCGACGTCCGATGATGGCTACGCCTACGACTGGACGAAGCACCGGTCCATACAACGGTGGTTGGTTTACGGGTACGTATGCCGACGGCTGGATTGGCAGATTTAAGGGTACAGACGGTAATAGGCCGCGCGGCCGGACGAACGCACCGAGGAGACACTGATGAGCTGGATACTTGACCTCGTTAACCCCCGGGAGCGCAAGTGGGAAGAGTTCTACCGCAATCGGTGGTCCCACGATAACGTCTTCCGCAGCACGCATGGCGTGAACTGCACCGGTGGCTGCTCCTGGGCGATTTACGTCAAGGACGGAATCATCACCTGGGAGATGCAGCAGACCGACTACCCGCTTCTTGAGCGCAGCCTGCCTCCTTACGAGCCGCGTGGCTGCCAGCGTGGCATCTCGGCCTCCTGGTACGTCTACAGTCCGATCCGTATTAAATATCCCTACGTCCGCGGTCCGCTTTACGACATGTGGAAGGAGGCCAAGGCCTCGCATCCGGATCCGGTGCAGGCCTGGGCCTCGCTGGTCGGAGACGAACAAAAGCGTCTGCGCATGCAGAAGGCGCGCGGCAAGGGTGGTTACCGTCGCGCCAAATGGGAAGAGCTGGTCGAGCTGATCGCTGCCGCCTGTTTGTACACCGCGCGCAAGCATGGGCCGGACCGGGTGATGGGCTTCTCGCCGATCCCCGCGATGTCGATGCTGTCGTATGCCGCAGGTTCACGCTTCCTGCAGCTCTTCGGCGGCGTGAACATGAGTTTCTACGACTGGTACGCCGACCTGCCGACCTCGTTCCCGGAAATCTGGGGCGACCAGACCGACGTGTGCGAGAGCGCCGACTGGTACAATTCCAAGTTCATTGTTTCGATGGCGTCGAACCTGAACATGACGCGTACCCCCGACGTGCACTTCATCTCGGAGGCTCGCACCGAGGGGACCAAGTTCGTGGTTCTGTCGCCGGACTTCAGCCAGATCGCCAAGTATTGCGACGAGTGGATTCCGATCCAGGCGGGGCAGGACACGGCGCTGTGGATGGCGGCCAATCACGTCATCCTCAAGGAATACTATATCGACCGTCAGGTTCCGTATTTCATCGATTACGTCAAGCGTTACACCGACCTTCCGTTCCTCGTCGAGCTGGAGCCCAACGGGAACACCTACAAGACCGGACGGTTGCTGCGTGCAAACCGCGTTGCGCGTTACCAGGACGTCGAGAATGGCGACTGGAAGATGCTCGTCATGGACAAGAAGACCGGTGAGCCCCGCGCGTTCAAGGGTCAGGTCGGCGATCGCTGGAGCTCCACCCACGGCAAGTGGAATCTCTCGGCCGAGGACACCCTGGACAACAGCCCGATCGATCCGGTGCTGAGCTTCATCGATCATTCCGATGGAGTGGTTCAGGTCGGGTTCGACGACTTCGCGAACGGCCGCGTCGTCTCGCGCGGCGTGCCTGTGAAGCGCATCGCCACGAACAA
>DASZZA010000470.1:0-3736 GCA_035545135.1 Lacipirellulaceae bacterium
GAGCGCGCCGCCTTCGTTGGCGAAGCGGTGGCAACCAAAACAGTTGGCGGCGGCGAACATAGCGCGGCCGCGGTCAAAGTCGCGGCCGCGTAGCTTCGTTTCGACGAGCGGCCGCAGTTCGGCCATCGTCCATTTTTTGACGAACGGCCGCGGCGCTGCGGAGAGCGGCGTTACCTTCTGCGGCACCGGAGCATTGATGACGTCGGCCAGCGCCGCGCGCTCTTCCTTCGGCAGGCGTGCGAGCGCGTCGTTCTTCAGCTCCGTCATGAACATGGCAAAGTTCGCGCTGCCTTTGTAGGCGCCCGCGCGGGTAAACCATTCGAATAGTTGCCGCCGCGTCTGATGTGTCCAACCAGTTTTGAGAAGCCGCAGTGATCGAACGATATCGATTTGGTCTTCTTGAGTGGGCGCCGCTTCTAGCAGCTTGATACCCTTCTCCGCGGCGGATGGCCCCTGCAAATAGCACATTAGCTCAGTTACGAGAACGTTCGCTTCGCGCCGCTTGGCCGGATAGTGCGCGTCGAGCCGCTGGATAATGCTCTGCCGATCCGCCTCGCTCGGCGGGCCAAGCCGATAAAACGCCAGTTCATACACGCGCAATAGCTCGATCGCTTGGTCTTCGGTCAGCAGCGACCAGTCCAGTCGCCCCAGAGCTGCGAGCACCATGGGCTCCAATCGATTGCGGGCAGTTTCGGGCGCCGGATACGTGGGCACAGGCGTATCGAGATCCAGCCCCGTCGGTCGATCGGCACGCGGAAATTCTCGCACCAACGCCAACAGGGCCGTGATCGAAGCCTCCGGATCGCGTTCGCTCAGCGCACGAGACTCCCAGTCTCCCAGCGGTTGGTGTTCGATCGCCGTCCGGGCCGCACTCCGAATGAACCGATCGGGATGGCTTAAGTAGGGCCATGCCTCGTTCACGGCATCGGGGTGGTCACCGACGTGGAGCGCTTCGAGCTTGCGACGGATCTGCTGATCCTTCGTGAGCGGAGTTTTGATGTTAGCGGGCGCCGTTGACTCGTTTCCATCATACGTGACGCGGTACATACCCGACTGAACCCCGCGGCCGCCGATCAGAAAGTACATCGCGCCATCGTGCTGATTGATGATGATGTCGGTAAGAGGCAGCGGCGAGGCAGTGATAAACTCCTCGAACGTCGCGCCATAACTGGCCCCGCGCGGAACCAGGTGCACAGCGTAAAGTTTGCCGTAGGACCAGTCGCACATGAAAAGCGTCTTTTGATACTTGGCCGGAAACTTCGCGCCGTACCCGAATGTCATCCCGGTCGGCGAGCCGGGGCCGACTTCCACGACCGGCGGCACCGTATCGGCAAAATAGGGCGGCCACTTTGCGCTGCCGTTGCGCCAGCCCCAATCAGCGCCGCTCACAACATGGCACAGTCGCGTGGGGCGATACCACGGCGCGCCCATGTCCCACTCCATGTCGGAATCGTAGGTGAAAAGCTCACCTTCGGCATTGAAGGCGGCGTCGAACGTGTTGCGAAAGCCGCTCGAAACCAGGTCCCAATGTTTGCCGTCCAGGCTCACCTGATAGATACAGCCGCCCGGAGCCGGATAACCCCGCATGAAGCCCACGCCGTAGATGCGCGGCAGCAATTGATCTTCGTCCCATATTCGCGGCACCCGGCTGCGATTCGTTTTCACCTCCGGTGTGTTGTCGCCGCAAACGACGTATAGCGACTTGTGGTCCGGTCCAAGAAGTACGGCGTGCTGACCGTGTTCGCCGTGGCCATCAAGCCGGCGAAGTAGCTCCACCGAGTCGTATTGGTCGTCGTGGTTCGTATCGCGCACACGATAGAGACCGTTCTTGTATTCCTTTTCGTCGCCGTTGACGACCACGTACAATGTATCGCCCACGCAGAGGAGCCCATGGGCTTGACCGAGCTTGATCGGAACCCGTTCGACTTTCGGTTTGCCGGATTCGCCCGGCGGCGGAACCGTGATGCGGTACAGGCTCCCAGTCTGGTCGCTGACGATCAGCCGGCCCTGTGGGTCGGCGCACAGATTGACCCAAGAGCCTTGAGACTCTTTCGGCACGGTATATAGTAACTCGACCTTGAAACCCTTCGGCGCTTTGATGCCGCTAACCGGTGTGGCCGATTCATCAAATGAAAATGATGCAGCGGATTTGCCGTCCTTGGCCCAGCAAAACGAACTGACGCAAATCAGGCATAAAAACGTGGTAATTCGGCTCAACCGCATGGGACAGAAACTCCGGGCTCCAAACCAATGTGTCGCACACCAACGAATGTCCCTTTAGTCTAGCAGGATTTTCGAGCCCTGCGCAGGTACGGCCGAAACCCGGGCCCTCGTCCAGAATGAAACGGGGGTTTGCTGTGATAGCGTCGTAATCCAAGTTGACCGTTCCGTCGAAATTGAGATACTACGCGGTCCACTCGCCGCTCCTGGCCGCGCCGAGAGCGAAGCTCCGCCCCACCGTTGGCCGACCCAATCAAGGAAGAGAGGGTTTCATGTTCGCACCTCTACGATCTGCTCGATACATCCTGTTCGCGGTGCTGGTATTCGCCTTCACTTTGAACACCAACGCGCAGCACACGCTGCTCACTCCGGCGCTGCCGACTAATAGTAGTCCCGTGGAACCAGGCGCGCCGCCCGTGCCGCTGGCCGACAAACGCGCACAGAACGCGGAGCAGCTACGGCTCGCCCAGCGCAAGTTGGACACGAGCGGCAAATCGGACAAAGTTGCCGCGCAAGAAGTGGCCTATTATCAAACGCGCGAAGCGGTATTAGCTCAGCAGGATGCCGTTGAACAGCAGATTAAAGACCTGAAGTCGCGTAAAGCGGCGCTCGAAGGCCAGTTGAAAGCGCCGTCGGCCAATGAAAAGGCTTGTACGTTTGCCGAGTTGGATCGGTTGAAGGATACCCTCGCCGCCGATCAAGCGCGCATGGCGCTCTTGGCCGATAAATTGGCCTCGGCGAAGGCCAGCGTGGATCGCGCTCAATCGGTCCTCGACGAAGATGAACTGAAAAGCCGCGAAGCGCAAAGCGCGCTAAAGAAAGGAAAAGAAACCCCAAACGGCGCGACTTTAGCAGCCGCAGCCGTATCGGCTCAGCACGATGTCGATCTCGCTGCCGACACGCTTGCGCTGCGCAAGAGCGAAGTCGTTCGCGAACAACTAAGCCAGGAGGTGCAAACGCTAGTGGTTCAACTGCACCACGACCAGGTCGCGCGACTGAGCCCCTTGGTGACGTTCAAAAAGGCCGATCTTGATGCCCAACTGAACGAAATCAATCAGAGCCAACAGGTCGCGACCGATGCGTTGTCTCAAGCTCAAGACGATTTGCGCTCCACGGCACTCGAACTCAACGATGCCAAAAAACGACTTAACGCAACCACCGGCGCCGAACGAACAAAGCTCCTGGAAGAAGTCGCAGCCAAATGGCGCACCAAACAAAAACTCGATGAGCAAATCGACTCGCTCTCGCAGCGGTTGCAGCAACTCAGCCAATTGCAAACCGCCTGGCAGCGGAGATACTACATCGCCACGACAAAAAAGGGTACGAACGATCACGAAGTGTGGCTGAAGCTAAAAGCCGAGCAGAAGGAAACGAAGGACATTATCGAGGAGCTGTCGTCGGCGCTGCGAATTCAAATCCTGACGATGAAAGACCTGCGTACCCAACTCACCGCCGTCGAAAAGAAAGCCGAAGCGGCTGCAAAGAGTCCCGCCGACGTGTCGTCCTGGATTCAGCA
>DASZZA010000471.1:0-3399 GCA_035545135.1 Lacipirellulaceae bacterium
CATTCCTATTTCACGCTCAAGGACGACCAGGCGCAAATTCGCGCCGTCATGTGGCGTTCGACGGCTTCGCGGCTGAAGTTCGATTTGGCGGATGGCCTCGACGTGGTCTGCCACGGTCACGTCGATGTGTATGCACCGCGCGGCAGTTATCAATTGGTGGTGGATGAACTGCAACCGAAAGGCGTTGGCCCTCTCGAACTGGCCCTGCGAAAGTTGCGCGAAAAGCTGGCCGCGGAGGGGCTGTTCGATCCCGCGCGAAAACGAAAGTTGCCGGCCTTTCCGCGGCAGGTGGCGTTCGTCACCAGCCCGACCGGCGCGGCCATTCACGATTTTCTGCAGGTGCTGCGGCGGCGGTGGCGCGGCGTCGACGTGCTGGTGATTCCGGCGCGGGTGCAGGGCGACGGGGCCGCGCACGAGATTGTCGCCGGCATTCGACTGGCCAACCGTCTGTCGCCGCGGCCGGATGTGCTGGTCGTTGGACGGGGCGGCGGGAGCCTGGAAGACCTTTGGTCATTCAATGAGGAGCTGGTCGTCCGCGCAATCGCGGCGTCGAAAATTCCTACCGTATCGGCCGTCGGCCATGAAATCGACGTGACACTCTCCGACCTGGCGGCCGACGTGCGCGCTCTCACGCCGAGCGAAGCGGCCGAGCGGGTCGTTCCCGCCGCCGATGAAATCGCTGCTCGAGTGCATGCTTTTCAACAACGATTGCGGCACGCTGTTCACCGGCGCGTGATGTGGTTGCGAGCGCGCTTGGACGGACTCGCTACTCAGCGACCGTTCCGCCGACCGTTCGATTTGGTGCACGATCGCAACCGACGACTGGACGAGATCACGCTGCATGCGCACGCAGCGATGCGGCGCCGACTGCGCGAATACGAAGGCCGGGTCGCAACCATGGCCGGCAAGATCGATTCGCTCAGCCCGTTGGCAGTGCTGGCGCGGGGGTATACGATTACGCAGGACGTCGGCACGGGCGAGGTTATTAGGGTGGCGAATCGGCTGCGCGTCGGTCAGTCGATCGTGACGCGGTTTCGTGCAGGCACGGCGATCAGTAAAGTCGAATCCATCGATGAGCAAAAAGGCGAACGAGTTTAGCGTCGTCCGCCAGGACGAATTCCTCGCCGCAAGGGCACACCTTGGTGGCAATAGGTTCGGCGTGTCCGCCTACGCTATCCACCGTTTTGGATAATACTATGGCGAAAAAGAAACCGACAGTACGCGATGAGTGTGCTGCTTCGTTTGAAGAGTCGCTGCAAGAACTCGAAAAAATCGTGGCCGAGCTGGAAAGCGGTAAGCTGGGCCTTTCGGAGGCACTCGCGCGCTACGAAGAAGGCGTCAAGCATCTCAAAGGTTGTCAGCGGCTATTGGAGACAGCCGAGCGCAAGATCGAATTGCTTAGCGGTGTGGATGCAGATGGTAACCCGATCACCGAGACGTTCGAGGAAACGCCAACCGACTCGCTCGAAGCCAAGGCGGCCGCTCGATCGGAACGTCGCACGACCGCGTCGAAATCGACCTCGGTGAAGATCCGCGTGCGCGGCGACGACATAGACGAAGTTTCGCGACTATTTTAGAATAACACGCGCCCGGCCAATTTTTGGTTGGCGCAGCTGCTTGGACTGAAAAACGTGTCAGGAATCCTTATGCTCGCGTAGCGAAGGCATCACCATCAACTCCAAATTGGGTTCCTGGCACCTTGTTTTGAGCGTCCTGGCGCTTCCCTGTTTCTAAACCGTTGCAGTTGTACGACGTGGCTCTATCCACTGAACAGCAGCCTGCATGTGAATCCGACCAAATGCGCGAGCGCATCGATACTGCGCTCGATCGCTACACGCAATTCGACGTCGACTGCCCGGCCCAATTGCGCGAGGCGATTCGATTTGCGCTGCTCGGCCCGGGGAAGCGATTGCGGCCACGCATGGTGTTGATGGCTGCCGAAGCGTGCGGCAGCTCGTCCGATGCGGCCTTGCCGGCCGCCTGCGCCGTCGAGATGGTACACGCTTACTCGCTGGTGCACGATGATCTGCCCGCCATGGATGATGATGATTTGCGTCGCGGCCGGCCGACGTGTCATAAGCAGTTCGGCGAAGCGACAGCCATCCTCGTGGGCGACGCCCTGCTCGCGCGAGCATTCGAGATACTGGCAAGCGAAGTTTTGCCGCCGTCGTTGGCGGCAAACTGCTGCGCCGTTTTGGCCCGCGCGGCCGGGGCCTCGGCGCTGGTGGGCGGTCAGGCGGATGACCTCGCCATGGAGGAACGCCAACGTACAACGGTCGACGGCACACTTGCTGAATTGGAAGCGATCCACCGGCGGAAAACGGGGGCCTTGTTCGTAGCGGCCCTCGAACTTGGCGGTGTTATCGCTGACGGCACGCCTACGCAGTTAGAGGCGCTGGCAGCATACGGGCAATATATCGGGTTGGCATTTCAAATCACCGATGATTTGCTCGACGCCACCGGCAGCCAGACCACGGTGGGTAAGCGAATCGCCAAGGACGTCCAACGTGGAAAGTTGACTTTTCCGCGGTTGATCGGCGTCGAGCCGAGCCGAAAGCGAGCGGAGAAGCTTGTAAACGAAGCTTGTGCTATGATCGAGATATTCGGCTCGACGGCGGCGCCGCTGCGCCGGCTCGCTCAAGCCGTACTGACTCGAAATAAATAGCGACCCGAGCGAGCCAGGCCGTCCGCGGCCCCGGCCGGGGGCGAGGACGCCCCGGCCTGGATCAATAGCGATACCGTGACGAAGACACCAATACTACCCACCATTCAATCGCCACGCGATTTAAAGGGGCTCACGCTGCCGCAGCTAGAGCGGCTCGCGGCGGAGATGCGCGAGGTGTTGTGCAACCTCGTCAGTTGCCGAAGCGCGCATTTCGCATCGAATCTCGGCGTGGTCGAGCTTTGTCTGGCGCTTCACCAAACGTTTGACTTCGCGCGCGACCGGCTCATCTGGGATACCGGCCATCAAATCTACCCGCACAAGCTGATCACCGGTCGCTATCCACAATTCCAAACGATGCGCACCAAGGGCGGCCTGATGGGCTACCCAAACCCTGAGGAAAGCGACTACGACCTGTTCATGACGGGCCACGCCGGATCAAGTGTCTCGACCGCGTTGGGGCTTGCCAGTGGCGATCAGCTCCTGCGAGATGATGAGGCGCGGTGGATCGTCGCCGTGATCGGCGACGGCGCCTTTCCTTCCGGAATCGTGTACGAGGCGCTCAACAACGTCGGCCGGGCGAGCCGCAGACTCCTCGTAATCCTCAACGACAACAAAATGTCGATCTGTCCGCGCGTGGGCGGCATGGCCGACTACTTGGACCGACTGCGAATGAACCGCATGTACTCCGGGTTGAAGGAGGAAGTGGTCAAAGTGCTCGCGAAAGTGCCGTTGCT
>DASZZA010000472.1:0-2046 GCA_035545135.1 Lacipirellulaceae bacterium
AAAAGGTGATGCCCCACCTCAAAACGCTTTGGCTGACTGGCATGAAGAAAAAGAAAGACGGAACGCCGCCACCGACGGCCGAAGAAGTCGCCGACACCGTCAAACGAATTCAAGCGGACGGCGTCGACGCGGAAGGCGTGCCCGATTTTTTCAACGCCGCCTACATCAAGCGGCTGCGCGAACTCGGCTGCCGCGAATTCAGCGTGTGGACCATCGATGATCCCAAGATCGCCAAGTTTTATGCCGACCTCGGCGCCTGGTCGATCACCACAAATCGCCCCGGCTGGCTGCGCGAGCAAATGCAGAAATAGCTGTTAGCTGTTAGCTATTGGCCAGAAGGGCAGCCGCTCGCTCACCGTTTTCCGGCTAACAAGTAAGAGCTAATAACTAGCAGCTTCTCCCGCGCCTTGCACCCTTCTTTTCGCTGCGATATAAGGGGTTTTTACGATTGTTTCGGCTCGGTTCGGTCTGTTTGCCGGTAATCCCGTAGCTCTCCAGCCCAAGGACACTTTCTCATGTCCACCATCGCCAAAGCGCGCGCCCATGTTACCCAGCGAGACAATGTCAGCCAGCTGTTGGACCGCGCACTCGACGCTGGCCAGGGCCTCCTGCGTCTCACTCCCACGTGGGTGCCGCGTTCCTTCTTGCATCCCGGAAAACGCATCAAACTGCATTCCGATGATTGGTACGCCTACGGCGCCCATCGCGGCGGCATCGACGAGCGCTGGTTCGCCAGCACTACCGAAGCCGCCAACGAAGGTCGCGTATGGCACGAGGGCTTGAGCTTCTGCGAGTTCGAAGACGAAGAATTCCTCTTGCGCGACGCCGTCGCCGAAGCCGGCCCGCGCCTCATCGGCGACGCGGTCTTCAAAAAATACAACCGCTGGCCCGTGTACTCGAAATTCTTCGACAACATGGGCCCCATCCCGCATCACATGCACCAAGGCTTCGAAGACGCCAAGCTCGTCGGCCAGGAAGGCAAACCCGAAAGCTACTACTTCCCGCCGCAACTCAACAATGTCGATAACAACTTCGCGTACACGTTCATGGGTCTGGAGCCCGGCACCACTAAAGCTCAGGTCCGCAAGTGCCTGGAAGATTGGAGCAAAGGCGACAACGGCATCCTCGATCTTTCGCGTGCCTACCGTCTCAAGCGCGGCTCGGGCTGGCTGATCCCGCCCGGCGTCCTCCATGCCCCGGGTTCGCTGTGCACTTACGAACCGCAATGGGGCTCGGATGTCTTCGGCATGTTCCAGTCGCTCGTTGAAGGACGGGAAGTGCCTTGGTCGCTCTTAGTGAAAGATATGCCGCCCGAAAAACACAAGGATCTCGACTTCATCGTCGGCCAACTCGATTGGGAAAAGAACGTCGATACCCACTTCAAAGAGCACAACTATCTAGAGCCAATCATCCACAAGGAGCGCAGCGGCAAGGGTTACACCGACCGCTGGATCGTCTACGGCATGATCGAGGGCCAGCAACTTTTCAGCGCTAAGGAGCTCACGCTCGAACCTGGCGCGAGCTGCACGCTTCAAGACCCCGGCGCAAGCGGCTGGATCACCGTCCAAGGCCGCGGCCGCATCGGTCCGCTTGATATCCAAACTCCCGTGATGATCCGCTTCGGCGCCCGGACCGAGGACGAAGTGTTCATTACCTACGAAGCGGCCCGCCGGGGCGTGAAAATCGAAAACACCGGCAGCGAGCCCCTCGTCAGCCTCCGCTACTTCGGCCCCAACACTCACGACAACCTCCCCAAAATCGGCGACGCGAATAAATAACCACAACGACTCGACGAGCACGACGACCAAAGAAAATACAGGAACACAGGATCAGCCAGATTGACTGGATTTAAGGGAAAGAACGTGTATGAAATCCATCCAATTAATCAGTCGATCCTGCCCATTCCGTTATTCTGTCCTGCTTCGTTTCGTCGTGTTCGTCGTGACGTTGTGGTTCAGACTATTCTCAGATCTTAAATTATCATGACCAACAATTACCCAAAGCTCCACAACGCCTCCTGGCCCGGCATTGTCGGTAAGGGCGAAG
>DASZZA010000473.1:0-3111 GCA_035545135.1 Lacipirellulaceae bacterium
TCAATGATTCGATAGTTGGGCAGCTTGCTCTTCAGCAGCGATGCCACTTTCCCGTCTTTGGCGGACAATTTCTTCAAAACGGCATCACCATTGGAGATATTGAGCGCCTGCACCAGGCTCGGTTCGTTCGAGCGCTCGCATTGGCAGGTGATGACCCGTTGGTTGCGACCAAACGTTCGCAAAAACCGCGAAACGACCGCCGAATCGTAAAGCTGCAACGCCCTCGTTCCTTTCGGGTAGAAACTCGTCTTTTCCCGATCGGAGCCCGGATATTCGATTTCAGTGAAACGCGACGGCACTGCGGTCACCTGCGAAATAGCATCCAGCAACACCTCGGCCATGAGTCGCCGCGGATAATAATGAGAGTAATTGCGAGTATCGTCGCGGCTGGCGCCCACGGGGATACTGCTCCGCTGATATGCGGCCGATCGTAAAATCTCGCGCATCAACGCTTTCAAATCATATTTGTGGTCGACCAGATACTTGGCAGCGGCGTCGAGCAATTCTTCGTTGCTGGCCGGATTTGATTCACGGAGATCATCGACCGGATCAACCAACCCGACGCCGAAGAAATTCGCCCACACCCGGTTCGTGATTTCCCGCGCAAAATAAGGATTCTTCGGCGACGTGAGCCAATCGGCCAGGTATTCGCGCCGATCGGCGGTGCTGTCGAGTGAAAGCGGTTTGGCATCGAGCGGCGCCGGCGGCTCCGGCGCACCCTTCGACGGTTGAATGAGGTCGCCGTGGTCCGCAACAAACAGCGTCCGCGCTCCATTGCCCATCCGCGGTGTGCCGCCCCAGCCCTTGGCCTGCACCCGCGCAAACAAGTTCGCCATCGCGTAGTACTGATCGTTCGTCCATTTTTCCAACGGGTGGTTGTGGCATTTGGCACATTGAATCGAGAGCCCCAGGAACGCTTGACTGACGTTCTCACTCATCGACTCGGGGTCCTCGTGCAGCGCGTAAAAGTTCGTGGCGCCATTTACGAGGCTGCTTCCACGGGCAACTACGATGTCGCGAGCAAACTGGTCCCAGGGCGTATTGTTTTGAACCTGCTGGCGAATCCAGCCATAAAAGGCCTTCACCGCCTCCGGTCTCAACAGGCTGCCGTTCACCAAAAGCAAGTCCGACCATTGATAAGCCCAATAATCGACGAATTCGGGACGTGCCAGGAGTGAATCGATTAGCCGATCGCGTTTCTCCGGCGATGACTCCGCAATAAATGTACTGACTTCATCCGCTGTCGGCAGTTTACCAATTGTGTCTAAGTAGGCCCGCCGGATGAATGTCGCGTCATCGGCCGGCGGCGACGGCGGCAGTCGCAGCAATTCCAGTTGCTTGATGATTAGATCGTCGATGAAGTTCTTGCGCGGAGCCTTCGCAAATACGGAAGCCGGAACGGGCGATTCGTAAGGCGACGTGATCCGCACATTGGCGATCTTGCTGGAATACCATGCCGTGACCGCTCCCACCCCATGGCCGACGACCTTCACATGGCCGTCGTCATCCACGCTTGCCACCGCTTCATTCGTTGCGGCGAACTTCGACCACTGCGTAACGTCGCGTACGCTTCCATCGTTGTATTTCGCCCGAACGATTACTCGCTGCAGATCGCCGGGACGCAACGTCACATCGGCAGGAACGGCTTCGATCCCGGTTATCATCGGATCGTCGTCCCGCGGCGCAGGGGTGCCCTCCGCGATCCATTCCGAAAGGATTTTGTACGCCGGCGAACCGACGTCAAAACGAAGACCGCCTTTGTGCGGAACCGTCATCGTGGGCTTCAGCAAAATCAGGCTGCGCCCCGGATCGGTCGGTTCGATGCGGCGACCGCGATCGCCACGCGTGATCGTCCGGTAATCCGTCTTTGCGTCGTAACCGCGCAGCGACAGTTTGAAACCGTTTTTACCGTGCAGCGCGCCATGGCATGCACCCATACTGCATCCCATCTTCGCAAGAACCGGTTCCACATCATTTCGAAAACTGCGCTCGGCGTCGTCCTTCATCCCCACGACGGTCACACTTGCCGTCGCTTGCTGACCTCCGCTGGTCGCGACGATCGCGGTCGCGCCGTCACCCACCGGGTGGATCGTCCCCTTGTCATCAACCGTCGCTACGGCCGGATTGCTCGATTTGAATTTGGCCGATGCCGTTTTGTCGCCGGTGAAGCGGTCATTCGCCACGGTCTCGACCAGCAGTTGCTGGCTGGCGTGTCGCCCAACAAGAGTCGTTTTCGTCGGCATCAAGGCAAGCCGCGTTGCAGCACCGGCCCGTGCCGACGCGCACATTGCGACCGCTCCGATAAATATGCCGCATCGCAATCCGCTATTGAGATGTAATGACTCCATCGCAACCAATTCTCAGAATAGCTCCTGGATTTCACGGTGGCCCGTATCCACCAAGGGAAATGGCCGACCCGACGGTCCCGGCAGCCTGGTCTCCAAGTTCAACCCGAGACTGTGAAAAATCGTAGCAATGATATCCGGCGGCTCGACCGGCCGGTCGGCCGGCACAGCGCCGATCGGATCGCTGCTGCCGACCACGCGCCCCCCCTTCACGCCGCCTCCGGCAAAGTAGCAAGTAAAACACTGCGGCCAGTGATCGCGTCCGCCGGCCGGATTCACACGCGGCGTCCGGCCAAACTCGGCCAGGTTGCACACCAGCGTCGTATCGAGCATGCCGCGCTGGTCGAGATCTTCAATCAGTGCGCTATATGCCTGATCGTACATCGGCGCCACAATGTTCTTCATCCCTTCGATCGAAGTAAATGGCTTGGTCCCGTGAATGTCCCAGGTGATTTCATTGAAGACCGTGAGGAATGTGTTGATCGTGATGAACCGCACCCCCGCCGCGACCAGCCGGCGGGCCAGCAAACAGCACTGCCCGAAGCGATTCATGCCGTAGCGCTGTCGCGTTGCGGCCGTTTCTTTCGACAAATCGAATGCTTCTCGCGCCTGCTTGCTTGTCATCAGCCGAAACGCGGCATGAAAGTTGTCGTCCATCAACTTTGCATTTTCGCTGCCTTCAAAATCCTTCACCGCCGAGTCGACAATTTCGCGCAGCTTTTGCCGCCGCGCGATTCGTGCTGCGTCGAATTCCACCGGCGGCAAT
>DASZZA010000474.1:0-3969 GCA_035545135.1 Lacipirellulaceae bacterium
TGACCGCGACCCGTTCATTCCGTAAGCCTCGTAGACTGGCGTTTCATTCACTGGAAGAGCGAACCCTGATGGCCGGCGATGTCGCCGTCAGCGTTGTCAACGGCGATTTACGAATCGTTGGCGACGCCAACTCGAACGACGTGGCGGTCGTTCAGACGATGCAGAATGGCGCACTTGTTCCCGGAAGCTTTTTCGTCACAGGCCGAAATGGCACCACCATTAATGGCCATTCGACGGTGACTACTGCCCTTAATACGTTTACCGGCGTCACGCGCGATTTCAACATTTCGATGGGCGGCAACGACGACCACGTGACCATCGGACCCGATGGCCCTGGAGTTGATCTTTATGGCCCAAACAACAAAGTCAAAGTGCCTCGGGACATCAACATCGACCTTGGCGGGGGCGCTAACACGATGCTGTTCAACGGCCTGTCTGTTGCCCGAAATGCGTCCATTACGTCGGAAACCGGCGCGGATCGCCTCTTTGTCCACGCCAGCGTGCAAAATGACTTGACGATCAACACCGGCAACGGGGCCGACCTCGTCGATGTCTACAACACCTTCGTCCGTAACGATTTGAATATCGACGCCTCGGTGAATAACTCCAGTGACGTCACCGTTTACTTAACCACGATGAACGTCGGCAACGATGTGAACATCGCTACCGGCGCCGGCCAGGATTCCGTGTATATCAATGAAATCGGCGTCAACCACGACCTGTCGGTTCACACTGGCAGCAACAACGACGACGTATCGATTTCGGATAGCGAGGCGGCCGACCTCCTGTTTGCTGACCTTGGGTCCGGAAACGACACGCTTACGCTCTCCGACACCTACGGCAATCAGGCGGTGCTGGACGGGGGGTACGGCTTCTATGACAAGTTGTATGAGACGAATGTGAGTTTCAAAGCTCACACGGCTCGGAACTTCGAACCGTACTTTCTGCCAAGACGATAACATCTAACTCTGGGCCCTAGCCGCGTGCATCCACGTAGTTGGCGGCGCGGCTTGGGGCTCATATTGCCGCGGACTTGTGTGACTTTGTGAAAAAATGCACAATTTCGACCTAAGCTGTTGACACAGTGGGACAAAGCACGATAAATTGCCCAGTCCGGCGGCAGTTTTCGTCGTGTGTTTTCCGAGGTTCGGACCGCACGACAAATGGCGGAATTGCTTGTTGCCACTTAGGTTCGGGCTGCCATGTAAAGTCTGGCAACGAGCCGGACTGAATTGGCCGCAGCGTGACAACTCCTTCCGACGACCTATCGCCAGTCGCAAAGGCCTATGTCTGGGCCTATCGGATAATCGTCGTCGCGCTGGAGATGGTTCTACCTGGTATGGCGGGATACTGGCTGGACGAGCAACTGGGAACACTCATCCTGTTCATGCTGATTGGCTTCGGCATCGGTTGTACAGCGGCGGTTATGTATTTGGTTCAAATCACTCGCGCGGACAAGGGTCGCAAAGCCAACGAATGACAAAGCGGCTTGTCATCGACAGCTTCCGATTTGATTTGGTAACCAGAATCGAATAAATGCCTCGCACATTGAACGAACAAACCCTCGAATACGGTCTCGGGCGATCGGCGCTCGCCCTCACGGTTGGTGTGGTCGCGGTTGCGGCTGCTCTTTTGCCGATTGCCGGCCAGGGGACCGGTTCGGCCGGCATGCTCGGTTTAGCCGCCGCGGCTGGAATTTGTTTAGTATCCGGGATCGCGGCCGAATGCATCGCGGCGCTTCTTACCCGCTGCACCTATCCACTGGCTGGTCAATTGTCGGGTATGATCGTGCGACTGTTCCTTCCACTTGCCGCATGCCTCGTGCTCGCTCTTCAAGGATTCCGCGGACGCGAAAACCTGGCGTTCGTCGGCTATTTGCTCGCGTTCTATATCGCCACACTTGCGTTCCAAACCTGGTTGGCCATCAAGCGTGTCGCCGGACCGCGCAATTCTCTCCGCCCTTCGGCAAGGTAATTCGCATCAATGGCTGAGCATACTGCACAAGCCGAGCACACACCGCACACCGCCCCCGCCACCGATGCGCTCGACCCCCGCGAGCTATTCAGCCACGTTGAGGACTCTCCAGACTTTCATGTGCCGAAAGCGCTCACTCCCAACGGCACGGGTCACATCGAAATCCCACAGCCGTTCAAAGCAGTCCACTTCACAGTCACGAAGTTCATGGTGATCGAGCTGGTAGCGGCAATCCTGATCAGTGTGTTCTTCATTGCGTTGGGGAAAGCCCTGCGGGGCGGCGCCATTCCGCGCGGACGTTTTCGCAACATGCTCGAAGCCATGTTGTTGTATTTCCGCGATCACGTGGCACGGCCTTGCATTGGCGAACACGATGCCGACCGATTCGTGCCTTTCCTGTGGACCATGTTCTTCTTCGTACTCGTTTGCAATTTGTTCGGCATGCTTCCCTGGATGGGATCGCCGACCGGCACACTGGCCGTAACAGCCGCATTGGCAATGGCCACATTCGTCACGGTTCTAGGAGCAGCAGTAGCGAAGCTGGGATTCGGCGGCTTTGTGAAGTCGCTCGTGCCGCACATGGATCTGCCGCTGCATATCAAGATTCCAATGTTAATTCTCATGTTTCCGATTGAAGTTGTCGGCCTATTGATTCGCCACGCAGTGCTCGCCGTTCGTCTGCTGGCCAACATGATGGCGGGTCATATCGGTCTGGCAGTGATCGTCGCCTTTATCGCCGTCAGCGCGCAATCTCTGTGGTGGTGGGGCGTAATGCCGGCGAGCGTGTTGGGGGCGACTGCCCTCAGTTTGCTCGAGCTGTTTGTGGCCTTTCTGCACGCCTATATTTTTACGTTTCTGTCGGCCTTATTCATTGGAATGGCCGTTCATCCGCATTAGTGCGATGTATGCGAATTCCGTTTGATCACATTGGTTCACGACGTTTCAAGGAGATTAAAAAGTGGGAAGTGTAGTTCGATTCGGTGTGATTGGCTTGGCTGTATTGCTGTTGGCTTCGCCGGCATTGGCTCAACCAGCGGCGGGCGGAGCCGCTCCGGCGGCGTCAGCCGTTAAAGTTGGCCCGATGAATTTGGGCGCCGCCGTCGGCGCAGGGCTCGTAATTTTGGGTGCTGGTTTCGGCATTGGTCGTATCGGCGGTCAGGCGGTGGAAGGTATTGCCCGGCAGCCCGAAGCGGCCGGCAACATCCAAACGGCGATGATCATCTCGGCAGCCCTCATCGAAGGTGTTACGTTTTTCGCCTTGATCGTCTGTATGCTGTTCAATACTTGATGCCAGAGCGAGGACTGGAGTCGAACGATGTCAGTTTGCAAGCGAATCGCAACCGTGGTCTTCGTGATCGCCTTGGCGTGGGCGTTCACGTGGAATCGAACTTGTGTTGGACAAGCCACGGATACGACGGCGCCAGGCGCCGCCGACGTCACCGCGCACGAGGCGGAAGCGGCCGAGCACAGCGAGGGCGCTCCAAATCCGTTGGCGTTTAGCACCGACCTGGCGATTTGGACTTTAGTCGTGTTCATCGTATTGGTCCTGGTTCTCGGAAAGTTCGCCTGGCCGCAAATTTCGCAAGCGCTCGAAGAGCGCGAGCGCAAGATTGCTGACGCGATTGCCGCCGCCGAAGCGCAACACGAACAGGCCAAGCGACTACTGGCAGAGCACGAAGCGAAGCTAGCCGCGGCGGCGGGCGAAGTTCGCGCCATGCTCGACGAAGCCCGCCGCGATGCGGACGCCGTCAAGCAGCGCATCGAAGCGGATGGACGCAAGGCCGCGCAGGAGGAACTTGAGCGGGCTATACGAGAAATCGGCCGCGCCCGCGATGCGGCCACACAGGACCTGGCCGAGCGAAGTGCCAATGTGGCCATCGACCTGGCCCAGAAGATCATCCGCGAGCAACTTACGCCGGAAAAGAACAACCAGATCATCCGCGACGCCGTTGCCAAATTGACCGCAGCGCCCAGCAACAACTAACAATTTGTGCG
>DASZZA010000475.1:0-2921 GCA_035545135.1 Lacipirellulaceae bacterium
GGCTTTGGCAGCGTTGCGAGGGATGAAGGGCTTTTCTGGTGTGCTCGAAGAGGCGATCGATGTCTACTTGGAACGGAACAAGGAGAAGGAGGAGCGAGTTCGCACCCTTGCCAAGCTCGCCGGTTCGATTTCTGCCGAAGACGCGGAGCTCCTTGGAAGGAGAACCGAGGAGGTTCGACAGTCTTGGCGATAGTGGTCGCCGACACCGATGTCTTGGTCAACCATTTGAGGGGAGTTCGGCAGGTAGTTGAACTGATCGCGGAACTGAGTGAAGCCGACCGGCTTCGAACGACGACGGTCAACCTCTTTGAGCTTCTCAGTGGAGCAGACGACGGAAAGCGCGGAGATCCTGTGAGGGCCCTTTCGGAAGCGCTAGATGCGATATCCCTCGACCGAAAAGCGGCTGCGGTCGCTGCGGGAATTCGAAGGGATCTGGATTCGAAAGGTCAAACGATTGGGATGGGCGACAGTCTCATTGCGGGGATCTGTCTAGCGCACGGCTGTCAGCTTCTGACACTGAACCGAAAGCACTTCGAGCGCGTACCCGGTTTGGAACTGATAGATGTTGGTACCAGCTAGGGTTTCCCGGTCTTGACTTACTTGACCCATGCGCTCGAATATGCGACAGTGACAGCGATGAAGGAACGATTCCCTCGGTTGGCGATCTTGCTGGCGCTCATTGTGGTTTGTATTGTTGCCCTCGCCGGGTGCGGACAGAATTCTGCGCCTCCTACAGCGCCGACTCCCGCAACCACGAATCTGACCAAGAAGCCTAAGGTCGCGCTGGTGATGAAGTCGCTCGCGAACGCCTTTTTTCAGACGATGGAGCAGGGGGCCAAGGCGCATCAGGCGGCGCACTCGGGCGATTACGAGCTGATCGCGAATGGGATTGAGAACGAGCAGGACGTGCCGAAACAGGTGGATCTGGTCAAGCAGATGATCGCGCAGAAAGTGGACGCGATCGTGTTGGCACCGGCCGACTCGAAGGCGTTGGTTCCCGTCTGCAAGGAGGCGCAGGACGCGGGGATCGTGGTGGTGAACATCGATAACAAGCTCGACGCGGACGCACTGAAGGAAAAGCAGTTGAGCATTCCTTTCGTGGGGCCGGATAACCGAAAGGGCGCGAAGATGGTGGGCGACTTTCTAGCGAAGAGCCTCAAGGCAGGCGACGAGGTGGCGATCATTGGCGGAATTCCGGGCGCATTCAATGCCCAGCAACGGCAGCTCGGGTTCGAGGACGCGATGAAGGCTGCCAACGCCAAGATCATGACGGAGCAGGCGGCGGATTGGGACACGAGCAAGGCCAGCTCGATCGTCAGCGCGATTCTTCCGCGCTACCCGCAGCTCAAGGCGATCCTTTGCGCGAACGACAGCATGGCGCTCGGCGCCGTCGGTGCTTTGACGGGCGCGAACAAGGCGAAACAGGTGCTGGTTGCCGGCTTCGATAACATCGCGGCGGTGCAGCAACTCATCAAGGAAGGCAAGGTGCTTTGCACTGCCGATCAGCACGGTGACCAGATTGCGGTGAATGGCATCGAGTTCGCAATCGATATCTTGCACAAGAAGGCGACTCCGCAGGACAAAGAACTTCCGGTCGACCTCATTACCGCGCAAACATTGGCTTCGGCCAAGACTCCATGAGCGTGCGATCCGCCGTCGCGGAGTACGCCGGGCTGTTCGGCGTGCTGGTGCTTCTGGTCGTCTTCTTCAGCTTCAAGGCTCCCAATTTCGCGTCCTCAGCCACCTTTCTTGCCGTCGCCAACCAGATCCCTTCGCAGGTTCTGGTGGCAATCGGCGTCACGTTCGTGCTGATCGTGGCGGAGATTGACCTATCCGTGGGCTCGATCTTAGGATTGAGCGGGGCCGTGCTTGGAGTTCTGTTTCTGCAGAAGCATCTGCCGATGCCGATTGCGATCTGTGCCTGTATAGGTGTGGGGATCCTTTGCGGCCTGTTCAACGGGCTCGTGACAACGCTCTTCGGCTTACCCTCCTTCATTGTCACACTGGGCGCGCTGGAGATCGCCCGAGGGGGCACCTATTGGGTGAGCCAATCGCAGACGCAATACATCGGCTCACCCATCGAGGGGATTGCGGCGACCTCTTGGTTCGGTCTATCCTTGCCGTTCATCGTCGCCCTTGTCCTCGTGGGCTGCGGGCAGATCCTGCTTTCGAAGACCGTTTTCGGCCGGCGCGTCATTGCGGTTGGCTCCAATCCTGAGGCGGCTCGCTACTCCGGCATCGATCCGGGCCGAATCAAGCGGGCCGTGTTTCTGATGGCGGGTGTGTTGGCGTCGTTTGCGGCGCTCGTAGACACGTCTCGCTTTCAAAGCGCAGACCCGAACGCGGGAATCGGCCTCGAGCTGCAGGCGATCGCGGCAGTTGTCATCGGCGGGACCAGTTTGATGGGCGGGCGTGGATCGGTGGTCAGCTCCTTTGTCGGAGTGCTCATCATCGCTGTGCTTGGCGCGGGGCTGGCGGCGATGGGCGCGGCGGATGAGGTCAAGCGCGTCGTCACCGGTTGTGTCATCGTTGTTGCCGTCATCCTCGACCGTTATCGTCACCGCCTCAAAGCTCGAACCGCATGAAACACGCGACTGCATTTTTCGTCATGGTCTCACTCTCTGGCTTCGCCACAGCGCAAAGCGGCTATCAGTTGGAGTTCAACGACCAGCAGATTGCCGCTCCGAAGAGCCCAACGGATTTCCCAGCGTGGCTTGCGGCGATGAAGGCTTGGCGAACGCAGCAGCTTGCCGAGTTCCACTACGACGGCTCCAACTATGATCGGCCCGAGTTCAAATGGGCTCAGAGCAGCTTTGTCCAACCGCAGATGATGATCGAGGACCGCTATTTCTATGACCCGAAGTCGCGGACGTACACGGTGAAGCGGTACCTGGACGATCTGAAGAAGCGGTATGGCGGGA
>DASZZA010000476.1:0-2876 GCA_035545135.1 Lacipirellulaceae bacterium
CCGGAATGTTGATGGTCGGCTGAGCGAGCGCCCTTGCTCCCGGCGACGATTCAGGAATGCTGATCGTTCCCAGTTGCTCGGTATCGACCGTCAAATTCACATTATTGCCTTCGCCGAGCAGCTTCTGATTGTCTTTCAATATCAGGGAAGCCTCATTATTGAAGACGCTGGTGGAGTGGGCGAAAATAATGTCACCCGTCTGGCTGCCGGCGCCGTTAGCGTCCGAGAGCATGTTGTACGGGTGCTCGAAGGTGCCGTCGCCGCCAGGCGCGGCGTTGCTCGCGACGTGCACGAAGCGCAAGGCGCTTCCATCAGGATTCGTTAGCGCAATGCCGCCCTCTTTCTTGGTATGCGACAATACCACATAGTCGTTTCGCATCACCGGTTCGCGGAATCGATCCGCTGTGCCGCAGGCTGGTTGGAAGTTGGTGCGCGTGCGGCCGACAAACCAGACCACCGAAAATGCCGCATTGGTGTTGAAAATGTCGTCGTGGCTCACGGCAATTTGCAGCAGCAAGTCGGGGTAGGCGTAACCGCGGAAGCCCGCCCGGAAGCCGGCACTGTCGTCCACGTCGTTCGCGACGAAATAGGGTCCCGCAAAACCCCAGGCATCGCGATTTACTCCGAGGCGGCGGGCAAACTCCAGTTCGCCGGAAAAGAACGAACGATCAGCCGTCGCTTGCGTCAACTCTGAAATCGAGTTCCCCAGAAAGCCCACTTGGTTTGTCGGCTTGAAGGCGCCCACTTGTTCCTGCTTTCCAACCGGAATGTAACCGTTTGCGCGAACATCCCACATTTCACCAAGTGATTCGAGCGAGACGCCGACTTGCGGAAAGAAGTTGCCGGCATCGGTATGCGTTCCGTCGGCCCACACGCTAACGCCTTCCATCCGACCCGTGTCGGCCGCGTACGGCGGAAAGTCCAGCCAGCGGTAACCGAGGCCGACGTTGAAGCCCACACCATCCGTGTCGTTCATCGTCACCTGGCCGTCCAAAAATGCCGCCGTGTCGTCCATGGTGACGACCTGCATCGTGCCAACATCGAAGTTCCCCACGCCGTCCTGTCCGTAGCTGTTCGTGTTGTAGCGCAACCTGAGGATCGTGCCGAGATCTTGCGAAAAGAAATCAACGTCTCCGCCGCCTGACTGGGGCATTGGCGGCGCGCCCGGATCGGCGCCCGAACCGTCCATGGCGGGCGGCAACGAATTTTGTGCGATCGTTGGGCTCGCCGAACCCACAGCTGCCAAGAATGCCGCGAACATGGCAAACGCACGCACGCAGCCTCCGCGTGATCGTCCCCAGCCGGAGCTACCGTTACGGATCGCAGCGCTAGTGAATTCGGAGCGGTCGTGCATCGATGAGCTACTCCGTCAACGTCGAAATCGCGCGCCGCTTGGCGCCGGCGCCACGCGCCCGCACGAAGCGGGGGCCGAGTTCGTTCCGATTGAGCTTCGTGGGGCGCATGTCGCGGTGCACCGCGGCGCCCCATGGCTGAAAAGCAAATGAAAAGCAAGTCTAGAAAAGGTAGAAGCAGTGCCTCGCCGAGACGGCGGGCGGCGGGATGATAGGGAGACCGCATTCGGCCCGCAAGGCCAGTTTCCGACCTGGACCTGACGTTCTTGACCTCCACCGCTCCCGCCATGCATTCGTCGAATGCAATTGACCTCGTCGGCGCCACAACGCGATGTGCGGTTTGAATTTATAGCGCCGGCGTGCGCACGCATTCAAAAGCGGATGGAATATGCACGAGCTGGAATTCCCGAATATTGGATCGTGAACCTTGTTAATCGAACGCTCGAAGTGCATCGCGGCCCCACTAGCGGCGACTACACAGTTCGCGAAACGATAGGAGCCGAGGGAGTCGTAGGGTTGACGCTGGCCGGAACGGCTGTTGGAGAATTCTCCATTGCCAGCTTCCTTCCCTGATCGAATCCTTCCAGCTCTTGGCCCGTTGGCTACGTTCCCTATTTCCGCGCCACCACCCGATTAAAATGTAGCTGCACCTCTCCGTCCACCACGCGTCGTACGCCTTCCACAAGGCAATGCGGTTCGTTGTCGTGTTGCCCGCGACGGATGATGTCGTCCCGCGAGGTGCCGGGGGGCACCATGAATGTCGATTGGTAAATGATTTGGCAACCTGCGTCTAGCTCCGGCACGATGAAGTGGCACGTCGCTCCGTACGTGAGCATCCGGCTCGCATAGGCGTCGTGATACGGCTGCATGCCAGGAAAGCTTGGCAACAGGCCGTGGTGCAAGTTGATGATCCGGCCGCCCGCATACTTCCAACAACTTGCGGCAGGCAGAACTCGCATGTACCGCGCCAGCACGACGAAGTCCACTTCGTGCTCGTCGCACAGTGCGATCATTCGCTCATTATCCGGGTTGCCGGCATGGTCACCGATGTTGAACCACGGAACGCCGAACTGCTCCGCCAGGCCGCGGCATGAATTGCGGTTGCCGATCATGAGCCGCACGTCGGCCTTGATTTGGCCATCGCGTATCGCTCGCAATAGCGCCAGTACCGGCTCCGGACGATAGGTGACGCAGATCGCAAGCGTCGGCCTGCGGCCCGCGAATTCCGGTGTCCAGGTGCGGATCGATAGCTGCGTTCGCTGCGAAATGGCCGCCAGCTCACGGCGTAGTTCGTTGTAGTAAGCCGGCGCCAGCTCGATCCGGGTCAGCATCGAAAAGACGCTTTCCCGATCGTGATCGTACATTTGAATTTCGGCGATATTCGCGCCCATCCCCGTAACGGAATGCACAATGGGATCGGCCAACCCGCGATTGTCCGGACCAACAGCGGTTATTACGACTTGCATGGGAGCAGGGGGCAGGGCGCGGCGAAATGTAGGGTGGGCACTGCCCACCATCGCAGGA
>DASZZA010000477.1:0-3954 GCA_035545135.1 Lacipirellulaceae bacterium
ACGGCTGTTCCCGTCGAAGCGACGATGCAGGCCCTGATGGCCATATTTGCGCTTGCGGCGGCCATCGTCGTTCTGGGCATCATCTATTACAACCAGACCAGCGAGTACAACAAGACCGAGGCCAGGATCACCGCACTGAAAGCCGAGAAGGCTAGCCTCCAGCAGGTGAAGCAGGATGTCACCCGCTTCGAGAGTCAGAAGTCTACGCTACAGCAGCGTATCGACGTCATCGAGACCCTCCAGAAAAATCGTTCCGGCGGTCAGGATCTGCTTCAGATGGTCGCCAACACGGTTGTTCGCGTCGACGAACTTTGGCTCACTTCGCTCACACGCACTGGAAACTCCATCGATGTCCAGGGCGAAGCCGGCAGCATCAGCGCCGTCGCGAATTTTATTACCCAGATGAAGCGTTCCGGTTATTTCGACAACGTCGAGATCAAGGACGCGAAGGAAAACGACGTTCGGCCGGGAGTTGAGACGTTCGGATTTAGTATGTCGGCCAGTATCAATCCCGCTGGACAGGCCGCAGCTTCGGGACAACCGCAGCCTGCGTCTAGCCCAGCGCCCGCATCGGCGAAGGGAGGAACTAGCCGTGGCCTCTAGCTTCCGTGAATGGCCCTGGCCTCTTCAGGGGCTTTTGTATGTTGCCGGAGCGATCGCACTCGTCCTCGTCGGCCTTTATGTCCCGGGTTCTCCGGTCGCGGGCGCCCGCTCGCAGTTGGAAGCCGCTCAAGCGGAGGAGAAGCCGCTGAACGATGAGGTGGCCAGCCTGCGTGTTTACAAACAGCGGCGAGCCGAACTTCAGTCGGAAATGGACGCTTTGCAAAAGCAGCTTGCCACTTTGCAGACGATCGTGCCGGAGGACAAGCAGGCCGATCAGTTCATTCTGATGGTTGAAAGGGAGGCCCTTTCCTCGGGCGTCTCGATTCGGTCGCTTACTGCCGAGCCGATTGCCACCAAGCCTTATTACTTCGAAATGCCTTTCGACGTAACAGCAGATGGTCCATATTTTGCGGTCCTCGATTTCTTCGGGCGTCTAGGCCGCCTATCCAGAATTATCAACATCGGTGATCTAAAACTTGCCTCAATCACAAAAACCAGCGGCGCGAATTTCCATATGACTCCTGGAACGTCAGTCGCTGGCAGCTTTTCCATTACAACGTTCTTTACACAATCATCCGATCAAAAGCCCGCTGGCAGCGCGGCGGCAAAACATTAGGCGGTAGTGACGATGAGACTCGCAAAGACAATCGCAACGGTTCTTACGGTGCTGGTTACCGCGCTGTGCCTAGCTGGCGGCGCTCTGGCACAAACGAATGCCGCGCCTCACAAGTCTGAACCAAAAAAGGCGATGGCGAAGCCCATTCCTGCCGCTCCTTCTAAGGCCGCTGAGAAACCCGCGGCGAAGCCGGCTATTGCAGCTTCATTGAAGCCAACTCCAAGAACTGTCTCGAAGACGGAACCTAAGCCGGTAACGGCCAAAACAATGCCCGAGAAATCGGCGTCCGCGAAGCCCGTGACGGCGAAGCCCCTGACTGCGAAGCCCGTCGCCGCCAGGCCGGCCATTGCCAAAACGGCACCCAAGCCCGTGGCGAAACCGATTGCTCCTGAAGTAGCCGCAAAGAACAAGGCGTCTGCTAGTCCCAACGAGACGCCCGCAGTTTCGCACGCCGACGAAGCGGTCGCGAAGCGCGATCCATTCGTTGCGCTAGTAGATGTCCAGAAAGGGGGCGGGGGCGGCCCCAACTTGCCTCCTGGTAAAGCCGGATTAGTGGTTGCCACAGTGCGCGTCGATGGCACCGTCAAATCTGGTGAAGATTTGCTTGCAGTGGTCTCCAATCCCGAGCGGCACGTTTATTTCGTTCGCGAAGGGGATCATCTATATGACGGAAGCGTGAAAAAGATCGATCTTGACGGCGTTACTTTCCAGGAAGACTCGAAAGATGCTTTCGGGAAGCCGATCGTGCGCGAAGTGACGAAACGAATCTACGCGAGTGCAGGAGAGCAGCAATGAGGATGATCTGGCGGAGTTTGGGGTTGAGCGCGATCGTTGCGGCCAGCCTGTTCGTATCTAGCGGGAATCTTCGTGCGGCCGATCAGCCGGTCGTTCACGTCAAGACTGTCGTGAGCGGAGGCGGCGTGCGCCTGGAAGCCCAGGCCACCGGGCCGTTTGACTACACCGCCTACCGGCCGAGCGAGAATCTGTTCGTGCTCGATCTAAGCGGTGTTTCGTCTGGCGATCCTGTCGGCGCGCGTATCGTGCCGTCGGATCTCGTGAAGAGCTATCGTCTTGTGCCTTACGCCGAGGGCTCTAAGTCCATGGTTCGCCTCGAGGTGCTTCTGGCCCAAGGGCTCAAGCCGGACGTCCAAAAGACCGATTCGCAGAATCTGGTCCTCACCGTTTCGCGCTCGGCAAACGCGGCAGCAGCCGGCTCTCCGGTAGTCGCGCCGTCGATCGCGCCTATCGCATTGAAATCTACGAGCTCGGACTCGGTCAGCTCGATCCGCAATGTTAGCGTTGCGGAAAATGCTGGCAAGACGGAAGTGACGGTATTCGGATCGGCGCCACTCGATGTTCATTCAATGCGTCTCGTGAATCCGGATCGCCTCGTGCTCGATTTTCCCTCGGCTCGTATGGCCGCGCCGCTGAAGCGCATCGCGAGTGATTTCCAGCCTGTGCGTGAAGTCCGCATGGCGCAATATACGCCGGATACGTCGCGTGTCGTCGTCGATATGAGCGAAGGCGCTGCCTACGAAATTCATTCGGTGGGCAACGCCGTCACAGTCTTGTTCGGTCCCGGTGCAACATCGGGTGCGGCGGCCGCACCCCTTTCTACACGGCCGGCAGCTTCCAACGTGGACACGGCCCAGAACGCCAAAAACTCGAGCGCTTCGAAGTTCGCTCGCGTCAGTGCTGATGTTCCGTCGCCGTCGATTGCTCTTCCCAAGCAGTTGACGCAGCCCTCGGCGGCTCTCGCCGCTCAGGACGGCGGTCAGATTCAGCCGGGCGCGGTAATGGGTGTCGCTTCACAAGCTGCAGACGCCGCGCCGGCTGGCACGTCTTCGAACGGCTCCTCCGAGCCTGCTTCGTCCGCGCCTGCTGCTCCTGCGATGACGTTCGCAGGGAACTCAAGCGCTGGTGCTACGCCGCCCGCTTCGACGAAATACACAGGCGATCCGATTTCGGTCAACCTCAAGGATGTGGACCTCGCGGACTTCTTCCGCCTGATCCACGAAATCAGCGGTCTCAACGTGGTAGTCGATCCCACCGTGAAGGGAACTCTGACGATCGTTTTGGACAATGTGCCATGGGATCAGGCTCTCGATATCGTGCTCAAGAACAACGATCTCGATAAGCAGCTCGACGGTAACGTACTTCGCATCGCGACCCGCGCCACCCTCAAGGCCGAGGCTCAGGAAGCCAGCGATCTCGCCAAGGCTCAGGCGGAAGCGGCGAACGTTGTCACCACGACCCGCGTCCTTAGCTACGCCAAGGCAACCACCATCGCAACTACCTTGAAGAAGTTCCTCTCATCGCGCGGCGATATCCTGGCTGATGACCGCACGAACACTCTGATCATCCGGGACATTCCTGCCACCTTCCCAGTTGTCGACAATTTGTTGCGCCAGCTCGACCGCAAGTCTCAGCAAGTCGAAATCGAGGCTCGCGTCGTCGAAGCCGACCGCTCCTTCGCACGCGAAATCGGCACGGTTCTCGGTGTATCGGGCGGTGCGTTCAGTTCGAGCAACTTCAATGGCGTATCCGGCGACTCCAGAGTGGGCGCCAGCCCAGGCTATTTCGCACCTTGCCCACCCATATTTATAGGTTCGACTTGCGCGCTGCCTACCGGCACATCGTCTCCGACTCTCGTTCAAATACCTCTATTAACGAACCTCGGCGCAGCCGCTCCGACGAGCGGCATCGCTTACATGTTCCAGTCCACGAATTTCGCG
>DASZZA010000478.1:0-6977 GCA_035545135.1 Lacipirellulaceae bacterium
TAGACGCGGCCCATATCTATCCGCAGTTTGCCAGTTGTTTCGGACTTTTCTCCAATACCGGTATCGACTTTCGCTACACGTGCCAGCCGACGAGCTGGTACCAACGACCGCACACCTGGGAGGAGCGCACCGAGGTCTATCAGGAGCATGCGCTAGAATTGTTGGAACAGGTCGCGGTTGAGGCGATCGCGAGCGCCGGGCTTTCGCTTACCGACATCGATGCTTTTGTCACAAACACAATTACCGGTCTTGCGATTCCGAGTCTCGACGCGCTTCTGATGAACCGGCTGGATTTTTCGCCGAATGTCGAGCGGCTGCCGATTTTCGGGCTCGGCTGCGGCGGCGGCGTTGCAGGCCTCGCACGCGCGGCGCGCTTTGCTCAAGGACGCCCGGGCCGGAATGTGCTGTTCATCACGGTCGATCTTTGCAGCCTTTGTGCCCGTCCAAACGACCCGAGCATGGCGATGTTCGTCGCAGCAGCTCTATTCGGAGATGGAGCCGCCGGCGTCGTTCTGCGGACATCGTCGGAGGACGGTCGCGCGAACGGCAAGGGCGATAACCCCACTGTCCTCACCTTCGGCGAGCACACTTGGCGGAATACGAAGCATATCATGGGATGGGACGTCAAAGACGACGGTTTTGGTGTCGTTCTGAGTCCTCAACTCCCGACCTTGATGCGCGAAAATCTTGGTCAGGTGGTAGGACAATTTCTTGACAAGAACGGTATGTCGATCGGTGACTTTAAAGGGCTTCTCTTTCATCCAGGTGGGCGCAAGGTGCTCGAGACGGCCGAAGCCGTTCTCGACGTTGACAGGCTTCTGTTCAGACATTCATGGGACGTACTGCGCGACTACGGGAATATGTCATCCGCGACGGCATTATTCGTCTTACAAAAAGCGATGAACGCCGGTGATAAAGGACGACACCTTTTAGCGGCATTCGGACCCGGATTCTCAGCCTATTTCGTGGCACTGAATCTTTAGTTCCGCAGTTCCGCTGATGCTGTAAGGTCGTCGAAGCCGCGCAGTCGTGTGGCTGAGACGAGTTTCGTCACCATGCGTGGCATGAGATGTGCCCCGAAAATTCCAACGCGGCGCAGTAAGGAATTGGCGATGACCCGATCGATGGCGGCTGTACAGCGGAACTGCGGCCTATAGATCGCGAGCATGCGCCGCTGAAAATCCGGCGCGCTTTCGCCCTTAAGAAAAGCCTGCGCCGCAGCAATTCCGGATGCTAAGGCGAGCGCCGTACCGTCGCCGGAGAAAGATGGGATGACAGCCAATTGATCGCCGACTGGGTAGATTGTTGGGGCAATCGCCTCGGAGCGCATGAAACCGTAAGGCAGGCCCGAAACGGCGAGCGGCTTTTCCCATGCGGGTATTGCATCGTTGGTCAGATCACCGAAGAAGGATGACTGCTTCGCGAAATAGGCAGATTGCGCCCCCCAACTTGTTCCAATCGACCGCAGAACATCAGCATTGATGATCCATGCAATTGAGAGCGTTCCCTTCTCCACCATGCATAACCCGAGATAGCCGCCTTTGAACGCGATCAAATGAACGATGCCGAGCAGCGCATTGCACGCCGCTTTTGCAAAATGGAGATGGATTTTAAAGCCAACCATCGACCCATCAGGTCTTGGAAATCCACGAATATTGCGCTTGCCACTTGCGAGAGCAACCGCACGGCATTCGAAAGTTGCATGCGTCGTCCGAACGCGCACACGATTGTCCTGATCTTCAAATCCGTCGACCGGCACACCACGAAAGACCTTTGCTCCCGCGCGATCGGCCGCCTTGAGTAACGTTTCATCGAGAAGAAACCGAGAAATACCGACAGCTTTAAAGGGTAAGGGTGCACTGGCCTGCTTCGAGCCGTTTGAAAGGCATAGCGTCTCGACAGGACTGCCGCCGAGAGTCTCGACATCGATGCCAAGGTATTGGAGCAGAGCCTGCGCACGGTCGCTCAAAAATTCTCCGCAAACTTTATGGTGCGGACCGGGCATGCGTTCGAAAATCATTGCGCTCGCGCCGTGGCGCGAAAGTTCAAGGGCAAAAGCAGAACCCGCAAGCCCCCCGCCGGCGGCTATTGCATCGGTCGTCGCACCATAAAATAGCGCGTCGTCAGATTTGGGCTCGCGGTGTTTCAAGGATTTGCTCGGAAAGCGGACGCCTACGTGCAAGCGCTTCGTCCTCAAGACGGATCTTGTAAGCCAGGACGGCGGTCCAGACTGCGCCCATAATAACGCCGAGCGCCAGGGCACCGAACACGACCGGCAAGAGAAACGTCTCTGCAATCGTGACTGCGTAATTGGGGTGACGGACCCACTGATAGGGTCCTCGTCGGACGATCGGGGCGTCGTCCAGCGTAAAAATGCGGTGCGTCCAAAATCGGCCGAGCGTTGCGATCACCCAGTATCGCACAGCCTGAAGGCCGATGTAGATCGCTGCCAATAAATACGACGGCGTCGCTGTTGCGGGTATCAGGAAGAAGAGACTTGCGATCCAGGCCAGGTGCGTCGTGACGACGACGGGATAATACGATCCGCCAACCTCTCTTGCGCCCTCCGCAATCAGGACCCGCGTATTGCGCGCCGAATATACCTCCTCGGCTCCTCTTTGAAGGAGGATGAGAAGAGCGGTTATCTGCGACAGACCGACGGTATCTGAGATCATGTGCCGATAGCTGACGAAGGAAGAAAAGCCTGACGTGGATCAACCGAGAACTTACAAATAGCCGAGCGTCATTCCTATCTTAAACAGTTCTGTTGGTTGATTGCCGAGTCCCAGCCGCTTCTTGCAACCACATCCGAACGGTCTGCGGGACGCCCTGCTCGCATGATGGGTACTTGAACAAAAAACCGGTGGATCTCAGCCGATTATTCGAAAGGCGATTCTCATAGGCCAGACTTTCCGCGATGAGCCGGCCGGATAAAAGCTCGAGCAAAATGAACGGCACTTTGCGGCTACGGCCCGTGACGCCTAGGGCGTCGGCCGCGAGTTGGGCCAATCGCTCACTGGGGACGGGAAGGTCATCGACAATGAAATAGCGGGTTCCAATCTCGCCATGGTCAATCAGATGAAGGAGGGCACGGCCGCAATCTTCCACATGCACCGGAGACGTATATCGAGTGGGACCCCAAAGTCCGTAGACCGGCCTGCCGGCGCGGAGAGGTTCCAAAACATACTGCGCGAACCAGGAACCGGGACCGTAGACCCAGCCGGGAAATGCGGCCACGATAGGTAACCCGCTGGCGATGTAGCCGGGCAAGGATTCGATTGCGGGACGAAGATATGGCCCCCATCCCATCGGATGAGGCACCGCGTCCTCGTCGCACACCGTCGTCCCGCACTCACCATAATAGCTCGTGCCCGCGACATAGATGATCCGCCGCGCCTTGGCTCGGTGCATTGCATCAAATAGCGCGCGGTCCATTTCAAGCCGGCGGACGCAATACTGCCTCCCGCGCGCTTTTGTGAGGCGACCGCCAAACGTTTGTGGTTGCGCGAGATGGACGACGGCGTCTGCGTTGCGCACAGCTTCCCACCACGTATTATCTTTGTCTGATAAGTTTCCGACAATCGCGGTCACTCCTTGGGCACCCAGCGAAACAGCGTCACTTTTCGATCGGGTCAACGCATGAACTTCGTGGCCGGCCATCATTGCTGCACGAACGAAATGCGCGCCGATGAAACCAGTTGCGCCCGTAACGAATATTCTTTGGTGCGCCTCCACAGCCAAGTTAGCACCTACACTAGTTTTGCAGTGAGCGTCTTCGACATTCACAACTTAAACATCGAATACGGTACAAAGCGCCAAGGCCTTACTGAGCGGCTAACCAGCCGCGTTGCTCCGGCTTAGACAGGTCGATAGCTATTTACGATCGTGCCTTTGGGAAATGCCTTCGAGCTGATCAGGGTGAGTCGCCGGGGCTGAGTCAGATCGGTAAAGATCGGAAGACCGTGGTCCAATACAATCGGAATGATCGCCAGTTCGAACTGATCAATTAGGTCATGAGCTATGAGGCTGCGAGCGAAAGACGCCCCGCCATATGCGAACATCGGCTTGCCATCGTGCGCCTTCAATTTGGTGATCTCTTCGATTAGGTCGCCGCTCGCAACGTAGGCCTGTTCCCAGCTTTCAGCACCGGGTTGAAGGGCTTCGAGCTTAGCCTGAACCTCGCGGGCCGCTTGAAGGATCGACGGTCCCTGCTTGGAAAAAACGGCCTTGGGAATCTGGTTCATCGGGGCAGCAAAGGCATCGATTGCGATCGGCCAATAGCCGGCCCACATCCGGAATGTATTGCTGCCCACGATGTGAAGGCTGGTATCCCACACTCTCTCCGCGTTCCAGGACTTCGCTGCAGGGTCCGGGGGCGGCATCAGCACCCCAGGGTTGCCCTCCACGCTACCCACGAATCCATCGGGAAATAAACATCTTAAGATGCAGTTCTCTCATGGCGTTCTCCCCTGGCGTTTCGAAACTATGACGTTTGGAGAGGAGCCAATCCGACACCTATCGACTGGCTGTGGGCATCTCCACGGAGTGCCCGCTGATATCCATGATTTCGCTCCCGTCCCAATCGGGCAAGCAAATTACAGCGCTAAGGCTATCTTGTCGGCCTCTTTGCATCGTCGGGAGTTTTGCAAGTCCTAACCGAATGTGAACGCATAGACCTGCACGCCGGGATCCAAAAATTCGATCTGGAATGTCCGGTCGCCGGCCTCGTGCTGTCTTACAAGCTGATAAAGTTTCTGGCTCGTCACCACCCCACTGCCCTTTTCATCGATGTCCGTGCCGTGATCGTCGCCGGGCTCTTTGCCGTCAATCGTGACACGAAAACGAATAGGCTTTCCGCCGGCCCCCGGCCCGAGAACCAGATGCAGGTCGCGGGCGTGAAATCTGTAAATGATGCCACCCGGCGCCGAATTGAGAGCGGCATGTTCCGCGCCGATTGTCCAGTTTCCAGTAAGAGACCATTGGTTCAATTCGTGCGTGCCGGCCGTATAGTCTCGCGCAACATCGCGGCCTGCACCGCCGGGCGAAGTGAAGTTCCGTGCGCGCGCGTAGCCGACGTAGGTTTCGGGAGACTGGGTTGTCGAGAAGTCCGACGCGGCTTCCACTCCCGATGCGGACACATTCACGGTGTCCGAGGCGACGTTGCGCTGTCCTGCCTCTTTCAGTAGCTGTTGGATAACGCGTTCCGAACCTTCGTAATCGCCTTCGCCGAAGTGGCGGTGACGGATATTTCCCAGCGCGTCGATGAAGTAGTGTGCCGGCCAATATTGGTTGTTGAAGGCACGCCAGATAGCGAAATTATTGTCGACGGCGACTGGATAATCGACCTTGAGATCCGCGATCGCTTTTTTGACGTTGGCGACATTCTTTTCGAAGGCGAATTCTGGCGTATGCACGCCAATTACGATGAGGCCCTGGTCTTTGTATTTTTCGGCCCAAGCGCGGACGTAGGGAATGCTGCGCAAGCAATTGATGCACGAATAGGTCCAGAAATCGACCAGGACGACCTTTCCCTTAAGCGCTTGCCGCGTCAGCGGCGGAGAATTCAGCCATTCGGCCGCTCCCGTGAGGGCGGGCATTCGCCCTTCCACCAACAGAGTTGCATCGGCTGAGGTCGCCCCTGTCTTTTCGTTGCCGTTCGAATGCACGAGATCGACAAGGCGCTGTTCTAATGGTGCTGTGCTGGCAAGCGACAGGCGCGTGAGCACGCCGGTGTCGGCGCCGAAGCCGATGGCAATGACGGCGACCAATACGGCGACGCCAATGCCGCGACGAACCCATTCGCCAGCACCGAGCGACTGCTTCATTGCGGCGAAGACACGACCGCCAACCAATAACGCCAATGCGAGGGATGTTGCTGCGCCTGCCGCATAGGCGACGAGCAGTACGGTCGTCTGCACGCTCGCGCCTTCGAGAGCCGCGCCGGTGAGGATCAATCCGAGCACCGGGCCGGCACAAGGCGCCCAAAGCAAGCCGGTCGCGACGCCGAGCACGAGCGAAGGCCAGATCGATGTATCACCGCTCGTCTCAGCTTTTTGCGCAAGCTGGTTGCCGAGAGCGACCAATGGACGTGTCAGTCGGTCCGACAGTTCCGGAAAGACAAGCGTCAGTCCAAGCAGAAACATCACGATCAGCGCGATGAGACGGCCGTAATCGTTCGCCGCAACGGCCCACCCACCACCGACAGCCGCCAGTGTCGCGACGAGCGCGAAAGTCAATGCCATACCGACCAGGATCGGGAGCCCACTTTTTAGGAAGGGCTGATCAGCGCGTGAAAAAACGAACGGAAGAACCGGCAAGATGCAGGGGCTGGCGATCGTGAGGACACCGCCGAGGTAGGCGAGCAGAAATAACAGCATGCTTGGGACACCAATATTCGGAGAGCGTACGGTCTTCCAAGCTTACGCGGATTGGTGCAATTCTGTTACAATATACGATGACGACATTTTATAATGGGCCGTGAAAGGCGACTGGCATCAACCCGCGCCTTTAATGCTGAAGCAAAGCGGTGCCGATCATCAGCGAAATGGCGTACATCAGTTCGATTGTGCTCAGGTTCGCTTAGGTCTTAAGCGACCGGGATATAATGTCCGCTGTCGGCACCAAAGCGGGTCGCTCGGTTCTACGAATAAACCGCACTCCAGTTTAGATCGATCTCCGCTTTCTCTGCTTTGTAGGGTTGGGTGGCTCGCCGTTGAGCAATCGCAGACAAGCAAAAAGCGAAAACAAATTTAGCTCGTCAATTTTCTGCTTGCTGCTGCTTGTGCGCTCGCCCATATGGACCCCGCATTGATAGAAAATGAAGTAGGATATCTTTCCCTTATGAAGCGCCGCTTCATTCCTGCACCCTTCCGCCTTACCGTCCGTCGGTCACACAGTGGCAGGGGTCTTTTTACTCAAGAACGCATAGCCAAGGGCTCATGCGTGATTGAATATCTTGGGCGCCCCGCCACTGCCGA
>DASZZA010000479.1:0-9424 GCA_035545135.1 Lacipirellulaceae bacterium
TTAAAAGCGGGTGCACCTCGTGCGCCTGAGCGACCGAGACACCGACGGCGGCAAGTGTCTTACCAACCCCGATCGAAGTGGATGCTACGTGCGGACGCGGATACGCGTGGCCATTTCCGTTTCCATTCCCATGTCCATTCCCATTTCCGTCGACTCGGTGACTGATATCTGACGGATTACCCGCACCGGTGTCGCTGTCGATTACGCCGTCGACAATATGGATAACGCGATTCGCGTACTCGGCCACATGGGGGTCGTGCGTGACAAGCAGGACGGTGATTCCGCTCGCATTCAATTCGCGAAACATTTTCAAGATCTCGACACTCGTGTGAGAATCGAGATTTCCGGTCGGCTCGTCGGCCAACAGCAACGTCGGATGGTTGACCAACGCGCGAGCAATCGCGACACGCTGTTGCTGACCGCCGGACATTTGCGAGGGCATGTGGTCGAGCCGATGGTTCAGTCCGACGCGTTCGAGCAGCGCGCACGAGCGGTCCCAGGCAGTTGCGACAGGAACGGTGGAAACCGAATAGTCGAGCGGCATAGCAACGTTGTTGATCGCCGTTGTACGTGCCAGGAGATTAAAGCTTTGAAATACGAAACCGAGCTTTTGGGAGCGAACGAGTGCACGCTCATTGGGAGAGAGCCGGCCGACTTCGCGGTCGTCCAACCAGTAGTGGCCGTCAGTGGGCCTGTCGAGGCAGCCGAGAATGTTCATCAGCGTGCTTTTGCCGGAACCAGACGCACCCATGAGCGCGACCAATTCGCCGCGCTGGATGGAGAAGGATATGCCTTTTAAAACAGGCACATCCACTTCGCCCAAGTGGTAGGTTTTACAGATGTTTTCGAGGCGAATGAGTTCCATCGTAGTTCGATCAATTAGCTGGCGCGTTTGTCCTGGCTTCGCCGGCGACGGAACTGGGGCGGTCCCAAGGGATTAGTCACACTCCCGCCGGACACCTCTGCTCGGCGAGCTTCGCCGACGACAATTTCGTCGCCTTCATGCAGGTTGCCGCCGACAATCTCTGTAAAAGCCAAGTCACTTTCCCCCGTTTCAACCTGTACGGGGCGAACCTTCGTGGACCCGGGAACGACCTCCCACAGGGTCGCGAGGTTCTCAGAAGCGGTGGGACTCTCACTAGGAGGGTGTCCATTGCCGGAGGCGGGACGCTTGGCATCCGATTTCTGGCCGGACGTTTCGGTGACAATTTGGTCCGGTGATGGCCGAAATCGCAGGGCCGAATTGGGGACAAGCAGCGCGTTTTTCCGTTCGTCGACTTCGAAATAGACGTCGGCGGTAAGGTACGGCAGCAGTTTCAGATCCGAGTTGTCAACATCAATGACCACGGTGTAGATCACGACGTTTTGTGTCATCTGAGCGTTCAGGCGCCTTTGGGTCACGGTACCATGAAACACGTCGTCGGGAAGCGCGTCGACACTGAAATGCACTTTCGTTCCGGGTTTCACTTTAGCAATATCTGCTTCATTGACCTGTGCCCATACCTGCATGCGGCGCAGGTCGCGCGCGATCAAGAACAAGCTCGGCGCGTTCAGACTCGACACGACCGTCTGACCGATATTGACTCGGCGAGCGATGATCGTGCCGTCGATGGGTGAAACGATGGTCGTATAGTTCAAGTTCGTTTGGGCGAGTGCCAAACTGGCCTGCTCTTGCAGGACAGCCGCCTTGGCGGCCACGAGGTCGGCCTTCGCGCTCTCGGCGTTCGCTTTGGCGAGCACATAGTCGGCATCGGAAATGCCGATGATTGGTATATCCTGGGTTGCGGACCGGTCGCCGGTTGGCGTCCGGCTGGGTATCTTCAACTCGCGCAAACGTTGTGCCCGCTCCCATTCCGCTTCGGTTTGAGCGACCTGAGCCTGGGCCTGCAGCACGTGCGCCTGAGCCTGGGCAAGCGAGGCTTTGGCTTGGTCGAATTGCGCCTGATACACGGCGGGATCGATTTGTGCGAGGACCATCTTCTTGATAACCGGTGAACCATAATCGACGGACTTGCCGGCAAACTTCGGATCGTACTCGATGGATGAATTTTTGGATTTTGCATCGGTGACGCCGCGCGGATCTTTGCCGAGCTCCGCGATTCGGCCTACGACTTGGGCGCCGACGTCGACCGTTTCTTCCGGTTCAACAGTGCCTGTAGCATGCACAGTAATGTGCAGATCGTCGCGCGTGACTTTCTCGACGCGGAACGGCGACTTTACCTCATGGGAACGAAAATACCGGTTGTAGACAGACGTTCCACCCACGGCGAGACCGACGAGGACAATTAGTGCTAAGAATCGTGCCATACAACATCACTGTTCCAATAATAATCGCGCTTTACGCGGCGACCGGGGGTCGTTGAGCCGACTAACAGGCGTCGCTTCGAGGTGCTCGAGAGCATTGCGAGAGCAATTCTAATCCCGTCATTATCTGCTGAAGTTCCTTCGGCGACAATTTGCTTAACACGGCGGCGATGCGGCAAAGCTGCTGCTCCTCGCGCGAGCGCATGAGCCGCTGGCCTTTTCTCGTCAACCGCAGCATTCGCACGCGGCGATCATTGTTTTGAGAAACGCGCTCGATGAGGCCCCTGCGCTCAAGGCGATTTGAGACCTGCGTCACGGCGCTTGGCGAGAGTCCCAACTCGCGACTGATTTCGGACATTGTATGGCATTGCCGATACAAGGTTGTGCAAACTTTGAGCTGGCGAAGGGGCAAGTCCATCATCGAATCATCGACGCTCAACAGGTTCCTCACAACGTTGCGGAGGGAGGCGTGGACCGTCGCCGCCTGCGATTCGCGCAGGGAACTGTTCGCGACGCCGTTGGCTGAAATCCCCACAGACATACAACCCCGATGAACCCAGAAAGGTACCGATTTATTTACCTACTATAAACTATTTATAGAGGTAAACTAAATCCCGGCAAGAGTACTTACCGCAAGATAGGGCAAGAAATCGGCCCTGGAAAAGCCGGAGGTCCGGGCAAGAATGCGGATGTTAGTGCCCGGTACTACTTGGATGCCGGTGGCGGCAACAGAATCGGCAATTGCTCCTCTCCGCCGTCGGTTTTTCCTTCGTCTTTGCCTTTTGCGGGCGGGGCTGGAACAGGGCTTGTGGCGGGGTTCGGAGGCGACGGCTCGGCAACGGCGTTCGGATCAGGAGGCGCACCGGCTGGAGAGGAGAGTACGCCGCGTTTGTCCGGTATCAGACCGCATTTGATTTGCCAGCCGCCGCCAAGTCCGCGGTACACCTGAATCAGTCCCTGGCTAATTTGACCGCGTGCCTGGGCCCACTGGTCCTGCTGCGTGATAAGGTTCTGCTGAATGGTGGCATAGCGATTGAAGTCGACGCCGCCCAGGCCGGCCAAGTATTGCGCGACGATCACTTGCAGCGCGAGCCACGACTGATCGACGCTCTTCCGCAAATTCTCTGCCCTTTGGTACGCCTGCACGAAAGTGACGATGCCATTTTCAACTTCGAGATCGGCCTGCAGAACGGTATTCTGGTAGGCCGTGACCAATTGTAGCAGGAGGGCATTTTGCAGCCGGACGTTATTCACAATCCGGCCATAGTTCAGCAGGTTCCACTGGAACGACGGGCCGACGTTGCTATTGAAGGACTCAGGTCGAAACAGGTCGGACAAGTTGCGTGCCTGCCAGCCCAAGGTGCCGGAAATCGTGATGGCCGGATACCAGTCCACCTCCGCAATACCGATTTCTTCGGCTTGGGCGGCGGCGTCGCGTTCGGCGCGCCGTACGTCGGGACGCCGCCGCAATAAATCGGCCGGTATGCCAGCCACGACAAACTCGGGGGCTATCGGGATGGAAGTCCTGGGACCGGAGGCGAGCATGTTGGTGATGTCGACCACCGGCATGCCGAGCAAAATGCACAGTTGGTTTTCGGCCGTTCGCAGATCGATGAGAAACTGATTTCGTTGAGCCCGGCTTTGCTCCAGGTTGCTAAGCGCCTGGGCACGATCGAGGTTTGTGATGCCTTTTGCGCCGGCCTTGAGCTGTTGGTCGATGAAGTTGAACACTCTTTCTTGAACGCCAATGGCAATATCCAAGAGTCGGATTCGTTCTTGCGTGGTCCGGATCGTGACGTAGTCGGTCGCCGTATCGGACAAGAGGGTAACGGTGGCGTCGTCGTAGTCGAAGACGGAGGCGTCGAGCGACGCTTCGGCGGCAATAATGGCCCGGCGAAAGCGACCCCAGAAGTCGAGCTCCCAGGCGAGATTGAAGTTGAGGTTCCACTGGTCGAAGAAGTCGCCGCCAGATCCGATGCGCTTGTACGAGCCCGTGGCGTCTTGCGTTTGGGGAAAGAAGTTGCCGGTGGCGATGCCAAGCTGTGCTCGTGCGGCCATGATGCGATAGCCGGCTTCGCGGAGGGTCAGGTTTTGATTGTACGCTTGCAGGACGATCTTATTGAGCAGCGGATCGTCGAAAACCGTCCACCAGCCCGCCAGATCGTCGCACGAGGTGCGGACACGCTTGTCGGTCGCGTCGATCCAGTGGGGTGCGACCGGCGCGGGGGGAGTCTGATAATTGGGACCAACTTTACAGCCGTTGTGGAAGTATTCCGACACGCCGGTGCAGCCGCCCAGCAAAATGAAACTGAGCGAGAGAAGCAGTCGCAGGGGAGGGAACGACCTGGGCATTGCGTTGACGCCGTAGCAAAGTTGTCTACCGCGTAGGGGCGAGCGCGGATTTTGTTTACAGGTATGTAAAATCTCCTTCGGCGAGGAATAATCGCTTCGTGCATTACAACTCGAAAACTGCGCATATTTACGGTAATCGTTACAGGTTAACGGCTGCGTTCGTGAAAGCGGACACCGGCCCATCGAGTTTGGTTTTGTTTAGATTCGCCCAGAAATTGGAGTTGTTGGTGTTTCGACCACGATTGCGTTCATTTGCCAACGTCGTGCAAGCGCCACGGCGCGATCGATATCAGTGCAGGCAGTCGCGGCGACGGAGCAGTCCACCCAGGGTGCGCCGCTTCGCGGCGCCCCTGAGCTACGGAGTGAAACGCCACCGGAGTACCAGAAATTGCACGGCAACAAGGCCACAACGAATGTGCTCATTTGAGTAAAGTGGCTACCCACTTCGCGCAAGAATTCGGAATTAGCCGTTCAACTGAACTCTTGCGAATTGAGCTACTCCCAATATCCGTAGTCACTGACGAACGCGCATGAGCTGTCGCCAAATCACCGTTTGCTATCTTACGTAGGCCGCTTGGCGTATATTGGCGGAGTGGAAAGAAAACGCTCGGACACATCTAACGTCCCGGCGGTCACGTCGAACGACTACATCGCCCTGGCAGGCTTGCTCCAAGGACGAGGGAGCGTTCAAAGGGTTCAAAAGAAGGACCCTCTCGTCGAAGGGTTGCGAGCCTCGGGGGAGTTCTATGCAAATCGCGAATTCGTATCGGCATACGAATGTCTAAAACCGGCTCACGATAAGGTCGTTGCCGCCATGCAACGACTCTTGGCCCGGAATCTGGATTTTGAGGTCAATAAGTTAGCAAGGCAGCAGCACTTATCGCACGCGGCCGCCAAGGAGAGCGTTCAGGCGACAAAAGCGCACGCCCAGCAAGTGATCGATGGATTGAACCGGCTGCTGCACGACCTGGAGAGCAAGCCTCTTGTACGAGCCCATGTTCGAAGGCGTGAAAGCAGCGTCAATGAGCGCGATGCTCCGGTTCGCGAAGCGTCGCCGACCGCGGAAAGGCAGGTTGAGGAAGCAACGCGGGAAGCACCCGGCAGTCGGCCAGTCGACCTGATCAGTGGCAAGCTTCGGCTGAGGCAAATGAATTATTCAGCGCCCGAGATAGGAAGCATTTACGCCGTCCGCGATAGAACAGGGAGGAAACGAATCATTCAAGTTGTCGAAATCGATAAAAGCCGGACGAACCTTTCGGTAGTCGCTATTGAGGATGGGGAACCTTCGAAACAGGCGATTCAGATCACAGTCGACTCGCTTGCGCGTCAAGCGGCCAAGGGTTGGTGCAGCGTATTGGTTCCGGTGGACGAAAATACGGGGGTGGCGAGGACTTCGGACCGGCCAATCGGTATGAATACTGACGCGAATGTGACGATGCGGCTGGACAGTCAGAATTTTGGTCGATGCTGTGCCGACATTGTCCGGGCGAAAATCAAATTTAGTACTCAGCTAATCAAGGATGTCGCCGACGGCCCGTTCCGCGCGGGTAACTATGAGCAAGCATTTCTCACGTTCGAGCAGCTTGCTGTTGGGTTTAATTCGGCCGTGGCGAGTAGTCGCCGCGCGATCGCCGACGGCCGCCGAATGCTAACTGCCGAGAAGGGAAAAATCAGCGGTAAGGAGATTCAAGAGCGGACTGCCGGCTTTATTCGGAGCGAACAACTTATTCACGCGGCCGAGCGAGAGTTCGCTACAATCCTGGAGGGTTTGAGAATGTACTTACGCGCCCAACAAGGCAATATCCAAGGTGAGATAGACGCAGCGACCAATCAGCAATGAAACCGGATTGGAGCTTTCGGTGGTTCAGATGAACTCTGCTAAGAGGCTATCCCGTTTTCCCCTCCCCACACATAATGCAAGTGCTACCGTGTGATAATGGCTATTAAGCACACTCGACGAATCCCAATTGGATTCGGTCATTAAGCCGGGGCTGGCCGGCTTGGCAAGCCCACCCCGGTAGATAAGACGAACCAAACTTACAACCCGGAACGGGTTCGCAGCGGCGTGACACCAACGCTTTCAGCATTGTCCCGTTCGCGACTCGAAACCTGGGGTAGACCGCTTCGCTGCCGGCCTCAGGCTGAATGATTCAATCTCTTCGGGATTGGCAATCGCCTGCAGTTGCATAATGATGTTACGGATCGGGTTTGTGGCTCTTTGACCGCGCAGAGATCACTAAAACCAGCGACGAACTCTCGCGCAGTATTGCTGGTATGATTCGCCAAACGCGTCGCGCAGTCGCGATTCTTCGACAGGAATCACGATCCTGTGCAGGTAGGCGATGACCAACGGCAACAGAAGCACGGACCAAATCTGGACCTGGATGCCTGCGAGTCCGAGGTAGACAAGAATTAGGCCTACGTACATCGGATTGCGCGTAAAGCGATACGGTCCGCACGTGACGAGTTTCGACGCCGTTTTGTACGGCACGGTCGTTGTGCCGGCGGACAGGAAGATCCACAGGCCGCAAGCAGCGAGCAGCGTACCGGCAACTGTTATGACAGTACCGAGAGCGAAAATGAGATGACGGGCATGGGTCGAATGAATCCTGATCGGCACGAAGTGCTGCACAACGACGCCGCCCAGAAACACGAGTACGAATATCCACGGCACTGGCACATGCATGAGCGGATGGATGCGCACGGCGGGGCTGTTCAGTCCGTTTGGACGACTCATGTTGGGAGCCCAATCACGGCCGATGCTCTAATCGTAAGCGCTCGACGGCTCGCTGCGCGACCTTATGTTGCATGAAGAGCCGCCAGACGAGGCCGGTTCGCACGTTTTCGATTGCGAGCAGCAACGGCCCGACGTCGATGCCCAGATTTTCGTCTTGTCCGTAGGGCGGCGACAAGCTGAAGGAGTCGACGAAGGCATAGCCGCCGCGATCGGGATCGCGCCAGGCCAGTGGGCGTCCGTCGGGGTATCGCAGTGACTTGTATTCGCGGAGGGCGGCCATGCTTTCTTTGGGAGTGAACATGATCGCGGAGCCGGCGGCATAGGGCGGCACGACGCCGCCGAGCCAGTCGTCGCGATTATCGATGTTGGGGCGGACCTCGTGGACCAGGTAGTTGTCCCGAAACGCGCACGGCGCCAGGCCCCAGCGGTTTTTGCCGAGCGTGGGGAATTGACGGCTGGCATCGATGCAACGCGCTCGTTGCGTTAACACGGCCCGCCGCGAGTTTTCGAACCAGTCGACCGAGGGGCCATTCGCACCGAACGCTTGGGGATGGTCGGCCGCGAGGTGCCGATAATCGATCCAGCAGTGAGAAAAAAAGTAGGTGAAGAGCGAGCCGTTCCAGGAAACGACATAGGGCGCCATGTCGGCATGCCGCTTGACGACGCGCTTGAGCCGGTAATAGGTAGCCGGTTCGAGCGCGTGCTTCTCGCCGGGCGAACCGACTGCGAGGAAGTAGATGAGCCGCTCTTCGTCGCTGCACCATTCCCAATGGTTTTCGGTCAGCTGGCCAGGGCCGTCGACGCCCTGATCGGTCTTCGCGTGCCAGCCCATGTAAAGATAGCCGTACTTGTCGTCGAACATAGCCCGCCAGTCGGCGCCGGCCACCAATCGATCAGCCAGCCGCGCGACTTCGTCGCCGAAGTAGGACGCGGCCGTCATCGCCCCGGCTTGCAGGAGCGCGTGATCGACCGTGCTCGCCGTCAGCTCGTAGTGGTACTTGGTGCGAGAAAAATCGGGCAACCCTCCATTTCGCTCGTCGAGGAAATGCAGGTAGATGCCGAATTTCTTGTTGTCTTTACGTTCGACGAGGGCTCGCAGAACGGTCGACGCCCGCCGCTGGCCCTGCTCGCGCGTGATCCAGCCGCGCTCGACGCCGATTGGCAGCGACGAAAGCTGGAAGCCGACGGCGGCCGTGCTGCAGATCGTGTCGCTCGTTTTGTCCTTTGCCAGCTTGGCGGGGTCGCCGACTTCGGTCCACAGATATTGGAAGCAGCCTTTCTCCACTGCGTTGAGCAGTTCGCTGTCGGCCGCCGTGAACTCGTACTTGGCGGCTCTCAGCGTATCGGTAGTGGCTGTAATTGAAAGTTCCTGGTCAGCGCGCACGGACATTGCCGGCATGCAAGCGCAGACGAGAAACGATAGGCAGATCTGGAATTCCAGAATACGAGTCATCGCTGTGTGCACATTCCGATAGGATTGGAGGGCGGCCACACTCTTAGCTTAAGCATGGGCAAGAACGAAAAAAGGGCACTCGCCAAATGACGAGCGCCCCAGAATTCTAGTGAATTGAAAACTCCACGGCGACCACGTACTAACCGCGGCGCCGACCGAGACCGAACAGGCCGACGATTCCGAGCAATCCGAGCCCGATGGTTGCCGGTTCGGGGATAGCTGTGTACGTCACATTGGAAAACACGGCGTGCATGGAATCGGCTGCACCGTTCGCTGCACCTCCCTGAAGGTACGCGCCGACGTTGTAGGTCAAAGGCCCTAATTCGAGGTTAGACCATGCGAGCGGTCCGCTGCTTGACTCGCCACCTGGGTTGAACGGGTCACGATCGATAAAATATTCAATCGTATTTGCAGTACCCCCAACGCCATCGCCACCGCCTCGCTCGGTGAAACCTAAGAGAATTGTGCTTCCCGGCGTGTAACCGTTGCCGCCACCGTTACTGCCGAAACTGAAGAACGGGGCGCCGCCACCGAATGCCACGATTTCCCCGGCATCCGAGTTGACGATAAGCAAAGCG
>DASZZA010000480.1:0-4930 GCA_035545135.1 Lacipirellulaceae bacterium
CGTGTTGGTGCCACGGTTTGTCCCGCCTATCACGCGCTGGTTGATGGAAGTGGTAAATGAGTCCGATCTTCCACCCGTGAATGAGATCCATCAGCACCTCGTCAAGCCGATGGTGCATCAAATTAAAATCGATTTGGGCGACCAGGTCGCCGGTCTGGCCGCAACACGGTTGTGTCTCGACGAAAATGCTCCCAGCGTCAAGCAACAGGCCGAAACGATTGGCGTTACGCGCGCTCGCATTTACCAATTGCTCGAAGACTGCTCCAAGGTGATGGATGTCCGCTGGCCGGAAGGGCGGTGGCTTCTTGCGCCTCTGGCAACGCGCTTCGGCACGTCCGACCCGGAAACGATCGGCCTGGTGCACGGCATCATCGATTTGTTTTTCCCGCCGGAACGTGCGATGGAAGCAGCTCCCGATGAAGAACGCGAAGATCTGGCCGTGCGTTCGTGAGCCGCGAGGCGTATTCTTTCAGTGCTGTGGGCTGCCTTCCAACGGCAGCGAGTATATTTTCTCCGCCGCCGCCGTGATTCGTGATTCGTCCATCTTTAAAACATTTCGGTCGTAGGTCATCATACCGTTGACTTCCACCTCCACGTCCGTCGTTTGCGTATAAACAGCGGCGGCAAGGCCGCGGTCGATGAGCGGCCGCAGAGCGGTGAGCAGCCCGACGTAAGCGTCTGTCAGCTTTCCCGCATCCTTGTAGGAGACATAGCCCCAATTCTTTTCTTGCTGCCAGGTGTGGCCTCGAATTGGCATTCCCAACCCGCCAAATTCGCCCAGCACGGCGGCGCGCTTTTCTTCCAGCTTCGGCATGCCTGGGCCGGGATACTTGTGCATGTCGTGAACATCGCCCACGCCGCGATCGGCCCAGCCGCTAGTCGCATCCACCAGCCGCGTTGGGTCGAGCCGGTGCGTCAGCTCGACAATCCGCGCGGTGTCGAACTGGCCCCAGCCTTCGTTGAACGGTACCCACATCACGATCGAAGGATGATTGCGACGCGAGCCGATAATGACCGACCACTCCCGCTCATACTCGGACGCCGATGCCGCGCTTCGTTCGATATCTGGCTCGTTCGGCCGAATGTGTCTGTCGCCGCTCGGCATGTCTTGCCATACCAACAATCCCAGCTTGTCGCACCAGTAATACCACCGGTCCGGCTCCACTTTCCCATGCTTGCGGGCCATGTTCATGCCCAGCCGCTTGGTCATTTCGATGTCGTACTTGAGCGCGGCATCGGCCGGCGCCGTGTACAACCCATCGGGCCACCAACCCTGGTCCAGCGGCCCAAACTGAAACAGCACCTTGTTGTTCAGCCACAGCCGGTTGATGCCGTTGGCGTCCTTTTTGACCTCGATTTTGCGCATGCCAAAGTAGCTTCGCACCGAATCTACTACTTTTTCCCCATCCAGCAAATCGACTTGCAAACCGTACAAATAGGGCCGATCGGGCGACCACAGAATCGCGTTCGGCAACGATAGTTCGATCGGGCTTCCCGCCTTGCCGCAGCCTTTGGCGACGATCGCCTCGAGCCGCTGCCGATCTCGCGCCGAATCGATCGCCCGAAGCTGGACGCTGCCGTCGCCGGTGGCCCGCACGGTCACCGCCACCTTTTTGCCGTCCACATTCGGCACGATTTCGAACGATTCAATATGTAGCTTCGGCGCCGGCTCCAGCCACACCGTCTGCCAGATGCCCGTAACGGCCGTGTACCAGATGCCGCGCGGATGAAGCGATTGTTTGCCATGCGGTTGCGTACCGGTGTCCGTGGGATCACTCACCCCAACCACTAATTCGTTGTCGCCGGGATGAATCGCATCCGTAATATCGAACGTAAACGGGTCGTAGCCGCCCGTGTGTTCCCCGATCTTCTTGTCGTTGACCCACACCGTGCATTTCCAATCCACCGCACCAAAATGAAGCAACAGGAGTTGATCGGGCGTAACTGTATGCCACGAAAAGGTGCGTCGGTACCACAACCGCTGGTCGGGCTGAACCGGCTTCTTCACGCCGGATAGCGCTGACTCAACCGCAAAGGGGACCAGAATCTCGCCGTCCCACTTCTCCGGTTTCACCTCACCCGCCGGCCGAATCGCGTATTGCCACAGTCCATTGAGACTTGTCCAGTTTTTGCGGACCATTTGCGGCCGCGGATATTCGGGCCACACGTTCTTCGGAGATACCTCGTGCGTCCACCGCGTCTCTAATGGCCCTTTCGCTGGCTGCCAGCCCAAAGCGGACCTTCCGCCACCGCTTGCCACCAGCAACGCTAGTCCATATAGAAGCTTTCGATTCACAATTGCGGCTTTCAGCTCGTTTTTTTGGGTAGAACGGCACTATCGATAAGACGTCGGCGGCCATTGTATCCCGTCAGGCGGCCGCTTTCCACGCGTTCGGCCGACTTGACAGGCACGCCGCCCTATAGTATACGTCTGTACATACATGCGCGTTCTAATTTCGGCGTTGGGGTCTGGCGAGCTAGCTCCTTGAATGCGAAAGTTTCCATCAACGGTGATGCCGCGACCGTGGCCGGCAACCTTCGCCGCATCATGGCGCGCGACGACCTTACCTTCGAACAGGTTGTCGCGGCTACCGGGCTCGACGAGCGAACTCTGCGCGCCTTGGCACGCGGCACCAATCGTCCACATGCCCGCACGTTGCACAAATTGGCTCAGGGCCTCGGTATCTCAATCGACGAGCTATTCCGGACCGCGGGGCGCGCCGCGGCGCGGACGTTCGATCGAGTCACGAACTCGCTCGTTGAAAGCTGCGTCGCCCGTCATGCGGATTTGTTTCGCAGCTGGTCGGAAGGCGATTTCGATGAACTCTACAGCCGCTTCGGCACCGGTGGCCAATTGACCGAAGAAGGAATACTGGCCGCAGCCCAAGCAACCAATGACAAACGAGATCTCTGGCGACAGGTCAGCATCATTTTGGAGAGTGGCGAGGCCGAGCTGCTTGCGCAGTTCGTCAATATTCTTTACGGGCGCGTCACCTCGATATTGCCGTATGAAGAAGCAGACACTGCGAGCCGCACGAGGATCCTATCACGAACGCCGGCAAACCACGGCGACCGTGTTATTTAGCATCTGACGCTCATACACCAATACTTGATACGTTACGCTATTGGCGTCGGTGACAACGTCACCCGCTCCCAACACCTTCGCCACCAGGTTTGTGCCGTCGAGATGAAAAACGACGTCGTTGAAGCGAAGTTGAATGAAGCGCTCCACGTTGCGCATTCCCGATTGCGTCAGTGGCCGACGCAGCGCAAGCACATCATTAACCGCGGTGTCGGCGACCGGCGCGTAAGTCACAAGCTCTTGCCAGTCAAATACCGAAAAATCAGTCGTGGGTGTTGGCATGGTGATTGGAATTAATGATCTGTGCGCGGCTAATGCGCCACTGGAAATACGGAGCCGAGGACTTGGGACTAGGGGCTACGCTTTGTCTCAATACGATCAGCCGCAGGGCGCTAGCCCTCGATACAGCGAGAAAACCGGCAAATCACCCGCACCCCAGCCCTTTTCCAGCGGGAGAGGGGGCTAATGGGTTGGGCCTAAGTTATGCCCTGCGAGCGAACTTCGAACGGTTCGTAGTCGACTAGTTTCCGATCACACCAATCCACTGTTCGTTGGAGTGCGTCCGCATACTCTTGCCAATGAACTCGCTGTCCGTCGATCCAATACGTCGGTTTGGGATCCGCCCGGATCGAATCGAGCTGCGCAAGCGTCTGGCTGCGAATCGACTGGATTTGTTCGATGTCGGTCATGTCAATTAACCCTTAATCGGAAGCGTACGATGGTCGTTTCGCCGGTGATTCGTGCTATCCAATACCGCACTTCGTAATATGTTCCCACCGTCCGGAGAGGATCGGGAACGTTGCCAAGCCGAATCCTGTGACAAAAGTTGTAGCCCGTCTCATCAATTAGCCACATTGCGTCCGTTCTAAGCGAACCGTAAATCACCTGCGGAACATTCAGTACAATTTTGTCGTAGTCAGCGAGAGGTTTTTGCACATCGTGTTGAAATGAGTCGATCTCATAAACGGAGCACACAACCGAGCGGACCGTGTGCGGATCCAAAGGCAGTCTTGCGCGGTCGACGATACGTGCCATCAAAATGGCTTCGACCCAGTGCGCTTTCATGTCGAAGTTGGCGATTGCCTGTTGCATCTGTTGAAGCTCGCCCGCGGCCCAGAGTCGAGAGCCAGAGAATCTCCGGCTCTCGACTCTCAACCAGCCCCATCCAACGGATCAGCCGATGTTCTTCACGATGTACCGCGGATTGATCACCGCTGCCGCACCGCGTTCGCTGGCTTTGAACCGCAGCACGATGTCGTTGTTGAACTCGGCCTCGCTGCCGATTGGCGCCTGCGTGACCGTGATCGGCCAGTTCTCCATGTAGGCGAAGGCCCGGCGGAAATCGCCCACGAACCAGTACTTCTTGGCGTCGTCCGCGGTCACACCCGAGGCGATGATTCGGCGATACGCCAACCGGCTGTCGAACACGCGGTAGCCGACCAGCGGATTGGCCGACACGGTCGCGGTCGCCGAACCGGCCGCGGTGAACGTCAACTCCGCAGCCGCAAAGACGCGGTGTGCCGCATGACGGTATGCGGGCATCACCAGCACCGTCGTGCCGCTGACCAACACCGGCTCTCCGGTGTTCGGATCGAGAATGTCGGCGAAGAGTTGCTCCGCCTTGTCGACGTTCGTCCAATCAACCAGCTCGTTGGCGGCCAGCGAGTTGATCCACGGTGTGCTGGTTTGATAGGTGTTATAGGTCGTGCCGTTCCACTTGTAGTTATTGGTCACGCCAATCACCAAGTCGATTAGCCGCTTCTCCTTGTTCAAGCCCAGCACCTCGCCCACCTCGGCAGCGCGGCTTAAAACCAGGTGCGTGCGGTCGAAGAAGATTGCCTCCTTGGT
>DASZZA010000481.1:0-4546 GCA_035545135.1 Lacipirellulaceae bacterium
GCGTTCATCGACCGGCACACGAAACGCACTGCAAATTCGAAGCGCGCAACGCAGGAATTTCGAAAGACGCTTGCAGATCCGCGAGTGGTGTCCGGTTTTCGCGCACAGTGGAAAGAATTGATCTACCCGATCGTCACCAACCGTTCGCAAGGCTCCCGCCTTTGGGACGTCGACGACAACGAATACATCGACCTTACGAACGGCTTTGGATCAATCATGCTGGGCCATCGGCCAGAATTCGTCGAATTGGCGATCGCAAAGCAACTGCACGAAGGGTTTGAGATCGGTCCACAGTCACGGCTCGCGGGCGAAGTCGCCAAGATGTTCTGCGAGATGACCGGCAACGACCGCATGACGTTCTGCAATACTGGATCGGAAGCGGTGATGGCCGCGATGCGCGTGGCACGCACAGTGACCGGCCGCAGCAAGGTCGTGATGTTCTCGGGCGATTATCACGGCACGTTCGACGAAGTGCTGGTCAAGGGCTTCACGAACAAAGCCGGGGCCCCGCTATGCGCGCCGATCGCTCCCGGAATCCCGCGTGAAAATTTGTCAAATATCACCGTGCTCCCGTACGGCACACCAGAATCATTGAACTGGGTACGTACCCACGCGAGAGATCTTGCGGCGGTTCTTGTCGAGCCTGTGCAAAGCCGGCATCCCGACTTTCAACCTGTCGAGTTTCTCAGGGAACTTCGCGCAATCACGCTTCAATCCGATACAGCGCTGATTTTCGACGAGATCGTCACCGGATTCCGCGTGCATCAGGGAGGTTGCCAGGCGCTATTCGATATCCGCGCCGATCTCGCCACCTACGGAAAGGTTGCTGCGGGTGGAATGCCGATCGGTATCCTTGCCGGTAAAGCCCAATTCATGGACGCCATTGACGGAGGCGCGTGGCAGTACGGTGATGAAACCGTTCCGGAGGTCGGCGTCACGTTTTTCGCCGGAACGTTCGTACGCCATCCGCTGACCCTCGCAGCCACCAAGGCCGTGCTTCAACATCTAAGGGAGCAAGGTCCTGCTCTGCAGCAGCAGTTGACGGAACGCGCGGCACGACTGGCCGGGACCTTGAGCGACATTATCACGCGGCGGAACATTCCGACGAAGGTCGAGCGTTTCGGAAGCCTCCTCTATTTCGGCTTCCCGAACGAGGAGCGCAATGCCGGCCTGTTCTATTACTACATGCGGGAAAACGGGATCCATCTCCGCGAAGGATTCCCTTGTTTCCTGACGACAGCGCACAGCGACGCGGATCTCGACGCCATCGCTGACGCGTTTGAAAAGAGCGCGGTCGAGATGCAGCAAGCTGGCCTGTTGTCCGGATCAACAACAGACTCGTTCAACACCGCTGTCGGGTCGCCATCGATCGTTGCCGAATCGGAGCGCCCAGCCGAAGTTCCTATGACCGAAGCTCAGCGTGAGATATTTCTCGCGGCGATGCTCGGCGACGACGCATCCTGTTCGTTCAACGAGTCGTTCAGCGTTCACCTGCGCGGCCCGCTTCAGGTGGATGCGCTGCGCGAAGCTGTGAACGCGCTGATCGCCCGCCATGAAGCACTGCGCGCCGCTGTAGACCTTGGTGGCGCAACGCTGCATTTCCGGCCGGAGTTAAAGCTCGAAATACCGCTGCGGGATTTGTCCGCGCTCGAACCATCCAGGCGCGATGCCGAACTCAATCGTTTCCTGGCGGAGGATGCGCAGAGCGCGTTTGATCTTACCAATGGTCCGCTGGTCAGAGCGCAGCTCGTGCGTCTCGCCGGCGATTATCATATTCTGGTCTTCACCTCTCACCACATCGTCTGCGATGGTTGGTCAACCAACGTCATATTGGCCGAACTGGCACGGATCTACTCTGACAAGGTTCTACACCAACCGGTCGAATTGCCGCCGGTAACGCGGTTCTGCGATTATGCGAACTCCCATGTCCATGCCGACAACTCCAATGCGGCCACCGACGTCGAGACCTACTGGCTAACGCAGTTCAGGAACGTTCCGCCGCCGCTTGAGCTTCCGCTCGACCGACCGCGGGGACCCGTGAAAGGCTATGCAGGCGCAACGCTGCGCACACAGATAGACGCCGAGACCTATCGCAAGATCAAACAGCTTGGCTCGAAGAATGGGTGCACTCTGTTTGCAACGCTGCTGGCCGGTTTCCAGACGCTGCTGCACCGGCTCTCCTCACAGGACGACATCGTCGTCGGCATTCCGACTGCCGGCCAGTCTCTGGTTGAAGGTGGCAGCCTTGTCGGCCATTGCGTGAACTTTCTCCCAATACGTACGAGGTTCCTGCAAGGTCAGACCTTTGCAGCACTGCTCGCCGCAGTGAAGAAGACGCTGCTCGATGCATATGATCATCAATCCTACACCTATGGCACGCTCGTTCGTAAGCTCGATATCATACGTGATCCCTGCCGCCTCCCGCTGATGGAAGTGCAGTTCAATCTCGAACGTATCGGCCGGGGTGCCGACTTCGCGGGGCTGAACGTCAACGTTGAGCCTAACGCCAAAGCGGCGGTGAATTTCGACCTGTTTGTGAATATTGTGGAATCGGATCAGGGACTGACGATCCATTGCGACTACAACACGGGTCTTTTCGACCAGGCAACAATCGCGCGTTGGCTTGAGGCCTTTAGGCTCTTGCTCCTTGCGGGCTTGTCTGATCCAGAACAGTTAGTTGCCGCACTGCCCGTTCTGACGTCCACGAAAACCGACGCCGGCGGAACTGAAGGCTTGTCCGCGGAAGAGCAGGCCTTGCTGGCGCAATGGAACGAGACGCGCACCGACTATCCGCGCGACAAGTCAATCGTTGCGGTGTTTGAGGATCAGGTCGCTCGATCACCTGAGGCCGTCGCGGTCGTGACCGGTGACCAGCAATTGACTTATCGTGAACTCAACAGGCGGGCGAACCGGCTGGCACGCCATCTGCAGCGCCTGGGAATTGCCAAAGAGGACATAGTGGCATGCTGCCTGGAGCGTTCTGTCGAGCTGATCGTAGCAGTGCTCGGCATCCTTAAGGCTGGCGCAGCTTACGCGCCACTCGACCCCGCAGTTCCGAAAGAGCGGCTAGAGTACATGCTCGCAGACACCCGCGCGCAGGTAATGCTGACTCAGAAAAAGCTGATCGATGCCGGACTTTCGAAACTTGCAATACCCATGATTGCCTTGGATGAAGCAAATTCGCCAGATCGATCAGAAAGCCCGGAAAACCTCAACAACGTACCGTTCCCCGACCACCTTGCCTACGTCGTATACACCTCGGGCTCAACAGGACGGCCGAAAGGTGTGATGACAGAGCATCGCAACGTTGTACGTCTGGTAAAAGATACCAACTACTGCGCATTCGGGCCGTCGGAAGTTTTTCTCCAGTTCGCGCCCATTTCGTTCGATGCCTCGACGTTCGAGATCTGGGGGGCATTACTCAATGGCGGCCGGCTTGTCATCATGCCGCCGGGGCTGCCTTCACTGGAAGAGTTAGGACGGGTTATTCGGGAACATGGCGTCACCACGCTATGGCTGACGGCCGGACTGTTCCACGTGATGGTCGAGCAGCGGCTGGAGGACCTGCAGCCTTTACGTCAATTGCTCGCGGGCGGCGATGTGCTTTCACCATGGCACGTTCGGCAGGTACTCGAGAAACTCCCATCGCTGCGGCTGATCAATGGGTACGGGCCTACGGAGAACACGACGTTCACGTGCTGTCATACTTTTAACGGCAAGGAAGAAGTGCCGGACCCGGTGCCCATCGGTCGGCCAATATCGAATACCCGTGTGTACGTTTTCGATTCAGCAATGCAAGCGGTGCCGATCGGGACTGCCGGCGAACTTCTCATTGCCGGGGACGGGCTCGCCCGTGGCTATTTGAACGCTCCGGAGCTGACTGAGTCCAAGTTCGTCACCCATGTGACTGCGGAGGGTGTGACCGAGCGACTTTATCGTACCGGCGACCAGGTCCGCTTTTTGCAGGGTGGCACACTGCAGTTTCTTGGACGCACCGACAATCAGATCAAGTTGCGCGGCTATCGCATCGAGCTCGAAGAAATTGAGGCCGTCCTGCGGCGTCATCCCGACATCCGCCAGGTATGCGTCGTGGCGGAACGTGAAGGAGCTGGCGTCAAGCGGCTGTTGGCCTACTGCGTTCCGGCGGCCAATGTAACGCTGTCCGAGTCCGCGTTAAGGGAGCACCTGCGGTCGGCCTTGCCGCAATATATGTTGCCGGAGACCTTTGTTACATTGGATGCCCTCCCGCTGGCAGCAAACGGCAAGGTTGACCGGGAGAAATTGCCATCGCCGGCCGCAACGAGGATTGGACGCGCGCGCGAGTATGTGGCGCCCAGCACTCCGCAGGAAAAAGTGCTGGCGGACATTGCTGCCGATATCTTGCGCATCGAGCGTGTCGGCGCGACCGACAATCTATTCGAACTTGGCGCGGACTCGTTACAGATCTTCCAAATTGCCTCACGGGCCGCCAAGGCAACGATTCCAATCACGCCACGTCTCGTTTTGACACACCGCACCATACGCGCCGTGCTTGGTAATCTTAAGA
>DASZZA010000482.1:0-2499 GCA_035545135.1 Lacipirellulaceae bacterium
CCGACGACATCGCCGTTCCCCTGTCCACAAATCCGCTGTTCGTCGGCCCCGCCTGCGACTTCACGTTCGGAGCCAGGAACATCAGCGCCAGAACATTGCGCCCGTTCAAGGGCAGTTCGCTAATGCGTTTGTTCTCGATCACATTCCCGATCGTCGCCCCGCTCGTATCCACCAGCGGCGCGTTCCCCGTCACCTCTACCTTTTCCGACACCTCACCAACTGCAAGGTGTAAGTTGACTTCGGCCCGTTGCCCTACCTGCAGCACAATCCCGCTTCGCACCAGCGCCTTAAAACCCGGCTGCGAAACAGACACGCGGTAGCTACCCACCGCGATGTTCGGCGTCACATAATCCCCTTGCTCCCCCGTCACGGCGTTGGTTGAGACATTGGTATCCGTGTTCGTCACCGTAACCGGCGCGCCCGCAACCGGAGCCCCGCTCGGGTCCGTCACCGTTCCGTAAATCACCCCTTGTCCCTGCTGCGCCGGCATCACCGCCGCCGCAACCAACCACAACAACACCGCGCGTAGCATGAAGACCTTCATCGCCCGACCTCGTAACCTTGTGTGGCCGCCTTTTTTTGGGGCGGCAAGCCGCGCCTCTGGGCCGGCTTTTATAAGTCAGATCCTGCCACGTCTTTCCTAAAATGTAAAGTCTAAAATTTCAGATTTCAATTTTCCCCCGCTTCTGCTATCATCCCTTTCAGCACCCTAAGTGGCTTATCCCAAACTACTTAACTTCGTTGGGTTCGTTTGTTCGACCGCCCATCCCTAAAGCTGGAGACCTGTCATGCCCACCCATCGCCGCTCTTTCCTGAACCGCCTTGGCCTCTTCTTTGCCTCTTTAACCGGTAGCCCTGTCTCGATTGCTGCAGCCACGCCGCAGGCAAAATCCGCCTCTCAACAACAGCACCTTCAGCCTCGCCTCGGCGGCTACATCCGCCCCGGCACCCTCGAGTTCATCCACCGCAAATTCGACTTAATTGTCGTCGGCGGTGGCATCTCCGGCACCTGCGCCGCCATTAGCGCCGCCCGCAACGGCCTCAAAACCGCTCTCGTCCATGAACGCTCCATGCTCGGCGGCAACTCATCGAGCGAAGTCCGGCTCTTCCCCGAAGACACTTGCGGTTTCTCCACCTGGGCCAAGGAGTCCGGTATCCTCGACGAGATCCACACCGAAGAGCGCGTGCGCAATCAGGAGCCGTACATCGAAGGGCTCATGAACTGCCATTGGGACCTCGTGCTCTATGAATGGTGCATCCGCGAGCCGAATCTGACCCTGCTGCTCGACACCACCATGCGCGAAGTCGAAATGAAAGACGCCTCGCACATTCTCGCCATCCATGCCGCGCAACTCGGCACCGAGCGCGAATTCACGCTCGAAGCGCCGCTCTTCATCGACGCCACCGGCGACGGCGTTCTCGGCTACCGCGCCGGGGCCGATCATCACTGGGGCAAAGAAGCGCGCCGCGAATTCGACGAGCCGCTTGCGCCGCCCGAGCCGAGCACTCAGCTCATGGGTAACACGCTCTTCTTTCGCGCGCGCGACACCGGCAAGCCCATCCCGTTTCGTAAACCTTCCTGGGCTGCCGATTTCCCAACCGAGCAGGACCTCACTTCCCGAGGCCACACATTCATCGACGGCGGCTATTGGTGGATCGAGGTCGGTGCGCCGCTAAACCCCATCCGCGACAACGAAGCCATCAAACACGAAGCGCTCCGCCAGCTCCTGGGCGTCTGGGATCACATCAAGAACAAATGCGTTCACAAGAAAAATGCGGAAAATTATGCCCTCGATTTCGTGGGTTTCTGGCCCTACAAACGCGAATCGCGGCGCTTGCTGGGCGACTATATCCTCAAGCAATCCGACGTGCAGAATCCGCAAATTCATCCCGACGACATCGCTTATGGCGTCTGGGGCATCGACATTCACCAGCCCGGCGGCATTCACGACCGCTCTATTCCGCCGTATAAGCCGCCGACCGAAGATCGGTATTGGGAAGACTATGGTGTGCTGCCCTACGGCATTCCGCTTCGCTCCTGCTACTCGCGAAATATTCGCAATCTCTTGATGGCTGGCCGCCCTATCAGCGCCAGCTACGTCGCCTTCGCTTCTTCTCGCGTTCTGCCCACCGGAGCTATCGTCGGTCAAGCCGTGGGCGCAGCCGCCGCGCTCTGTCAAAAGCACAAATGCGATCCCCGGTTCGTTTCGCAAAAATATGCGGCCGAGCTACAACAGCTTCTTTTGCGCCAGGATTGCTTCATCCCCGGCGTGGTCAACGAAGATCCTGACGACCTCGCGCGCGGAGCCAAAATCGAAGCGTCGAGCGAATCCCCGCTTCTCTTCCCCGAATCCGGCCAATTTCATCCGCTTCGCTTTCCGGCGGCGCAACTGTTTCCCGTCTCAACCGATCATCTCGATGCGGTCGAACTATTGCTCGAATCCACTCTGCCCCATCCGGTGACGCTTACGCTTGGCCTTCGCCGCGCCGATCACGTTT
>DASZZA010000483.1:0-3395 GCA_035545135.1 Lacipirellulaceae bacterium
CGGAACCTGTGCGCATCCGGATCATTACGCATCCGGCAATGTTGCCGCCACCGATATTGCGTCGGCCGTGGAGTTCATGACCAAGCAATCGTTCGTTGAACCGGACGGCGCCGTCGTCATCGGTGTTTCAACAGGAGGGTGGGCGTCACTGGCGCTTTCGGCGCGCAATCTTCCGCAGGTGATGGCGATCGTGAATTTTTCCGGTGGAAGAGGTGGTCATGCCTACGGTCAGCCGGGAGCCATATGCGGAAGGCAAGAGCTGCTTTCGGCGGCGCGTCAATATGCAAGTCAAGCACGCGAGCCGACGATCTGGTTCTACGCTCAGAACGACAGCTACTTCGGACCGAAGCTGGCTGAAGATCTCGCGCGGGTATGGGGTGCGGCGGGCGGCAGTGTCGAGGAACACATCTTTCCGCCCTACAGCTACGAAGGCCACACGCTTGCAGACGATCGACGTGGCTGGGATATCTGGGGCCCGAGCTTGCAAAACTTTTTAGTGCGCGCCCGGCGTCAGTCTCACGACAGTTTGCAAGTCGCAGGTGAGCCGAAGGCTCAGCCGGCTGACCAAATCCAGACATCGACGATTGAGACGACCAAGCAGTAGCTTCGTCGCGCGAGCACGCCGAATTATTTAGGCTGGACGCTCTGATCGCCTCCCGGTTCGCCGGGGGGCACTATGACTGGCATTTTATCGCCGGTGTTCGCCGGTGGCTTGATGTGCATTTCCGGATCGACGCCCTTCGGCGGTTTTAATACGCCTTCGGTTTCGTCGAGTTTCTTGCCGAGGGGTTTGCTCGTCGATTTGTCATTCGGTGGCGTCGTATTCGGCGGCGCTGGCGATGGGGCTGCTTCTGGCGCTTGCGGCACCTGGGTCTCAGCCCCGTGTGACGCCGCTGTGAGCATCACACAGGCAAGTGCTGCGACCGGGAACAAAGACAACGTGCGCATGCGCATTTCAACCTCGAAGGATTAGGTTTTCGGGACGACACCGCAGGCTATACGCCCCTTGCCGCCACCATTCTCAGGATGATCGGTGTAATTGTCGCCGCCTTCGTGAATGACCAGCGCGCGCCCTAAGACATCGGCCATCTTCAAATGTGGTGCGGTGACGACAACGTTGATGCCTTTGTCCGTAGCGGTCAGGAACGGCAGATCGCCTTTGTGACCCTGGCCCATCGGGCCCTTATGGCTTTTTGCAGCGGCTGGATCGTAGTGCGCTCCGGCTGAAAGCGCGGCTTGAGCTTTGCCTTCTTTTTCGCCCGGTGCGCAATTGCCATTGGCATGCAGGTGGAAGCCGTGCTCGCCTGCTGGAATGTCGGTAACGTCCACTTTGAACTCCAGGCCGCCACCCGACTTGTCCAAGATTTCGACCGTCCCGATTTTGTCGCCGACACCGCTCGCGGTGACTTTATGAACGTCGACCGAAAGTTCCGTCGCCGCGAGTGGAGACGAAGAAAGCTGCACGGCAGCGCAGAAAACCGCTGCTGCCGGAATAAGATGCTTCATTGTATCTTTCCGTCCGTTCGACCCGTAGACATGAGTCAACCGATGGACTGCGGCCCGGGTTCCGCACGAAGCGGACGAGCCCTTCAGAAGCTCCGAGCGTTGTTTTTTGACGCATGCGGAAACCTGGGGGCCTTTTGCTCAGTAATCCCTCAGCCACAGCTCGCACCTCCCTCAGTGCGACTGCCCCCCAACGCTGTGGCGCAAGTGGAGCACCCCGGTTCGCAGGGGATCGGGGTGTCTCTGCCGTTCTAATCACGAAGAATTTCTTATAGGCGCGCCGCGAGCTTCGCCGCCTTGCGCAAGTCTTGGACGAAGCCGGCGTAGGCGGCGGCGCGCGCATCTTCATCAGGATGTCGAAGCAGCGAAGAGGGATGAATTGTAATGTAACCGTGGAACGGCCCGAACTCAGCGGGACCGCGGCTGCGGGAAATCACGACCGGTGCGCCGGTCAAGGCTAACGCCGCCGTCGCGCCGAGCGCCACGACCAAGTGAGGATGGACAAATTCGAGTTCCTTAAACAGCCACCACCGATAATGTTTCACTTCGCCGGTCGTCGGTTTTTGATGGATGCGCCGCTTGCCGCGCTGCTCATGCTTGAAGTGCTTGACGGCGTTCGTGACGTAAACGTCATCGCGTTCGACCCCAGCAGCTTCAAGCGCGCGATCGAACATGCGGCCGGCTGGCCCGACGAACGGCCGGCCTTGCAGATCTTCCTGATCGCCGGGTTGCTCACCGACGAATGCGAGTGAAGCCCCGATCGGACCTTCGCCGAGGACAGTCCTGGTACCGCCCTTTACCATGGGTTTCGAGGCTGCGATGATCTTGTTCAAAGCGGCCAAACTTGCGGGTTCGCTCGGGGTGCCGACCGGCCGATCCGGAATGCGTTCACGTGGGCTTTGCTTGTGCGTCAATCCTTGGACCATGCTTACAGAACGCGCGCGGTCGGCGTTTGTTCGCCCGGATTTTATTGCCTGCGGTCCAGGTAAGCGGCCAGCGATTGATCGATATCGCGTGAAACGTTGGCGCTCCGCGCGACGTATTCGATCTTCAGCATGGCCGGTGTAGGATCGAACGCATCCAAAGGATCGATATGGACGCTTTAAGCATGGATGCCCGAAGCAAATCGGCCGAGACCGGAGAAACCATCTATCGGCATGCGTTGCCGGTGCGCTTGACCCATTGGATCAACGTGCTTTGCCTCGCAATTTTGCTGATGAGCGGGCTGCAGATCTTCAACGCCCATACAAGTCTCTATCTCGGCAACCGCTCCGATCCTGAGCATGAAGTGCTTTCGATGCGTGCGGTTCAGAAACCTGATGGAACCTACGCAGGTCAGACGACGATCGGGAACACGACTTTCGATACGACCGGTGTGCTCGGTCTTTCCAAAGGCGCGAATGGGCACTGGGAAGCCGTTGGTTTTCCGAGCTGGATCACTCTTCCGTCCTATCGCGATCTCGCGACAGGACGGCGCTGGCATTTCTTTTTTGCGTGGCTTTTTGTTCTGAACGGCTTTGCCTACCTGACCTATGCGCTGGTCAGCGGCCACTTGCGGCGCGACCTCGCTCCGACGGGGCGGCAACTCAGAAACATCGGCCAGGACATCGTCGAGCATCTGAAATTGAAATTTCCGAAAGGCGAGGATGCGAAGCGCTACAACGTGCTGCAGAAGCTCGCGTATCTCGCTGTCATTCTGGTGCTTCTGCCGCTGGTTGTTCTGTCGGGCATGACGATGTCGCCGGGATTGGACGCGGCATTCCCGTTTCTGGTCGATTTTTTCGGAGGCCGGCAGTCGGCGCGTACGGTTCATTTCCTCTGTGCGACTGGCATCGTGCTGTTCGTTTTGGTGCACGTCGTGATGGTGATTGTTTCCGGCGCTTGGAACAAAA
>DASZZA010000484.1:0-1933 GCA_035545135.1 Lacipirellulaceae bacterium
AGAACCTCGAGTTTGTTGAAGCTGCGGTCAAAGACGAGCCACACGCCGACATTTTTGAAGTAACGCAACTAATTAACTCGATGCTTGGATTATTGGTATTCCCCAAGGAACATTTTGCGGAGGAGGAGATTCCTGACACTCCGCTTGATGAACTTCGGGCCCAAGGTTGGCCGATTCCTGTTATGAAGGGATCGCCGCCGCGCGCGCAGAACTTGCGTGAGCTGGTACGCTGCCTACGAAACGGGATCGCTCACTTCCACGTTGATTTTACTTCCGACGGCCAATACGTCACGGGATTGCGGATCTGGAATCCACCGCGGGGTAGAGATCCGCTTTGGGAGGCGCGACTCGATGTGCCGCAGTTACGTGAGATCGCTCGAAAGTTCATATCCTTGCTATTGGAGGCCAACACATGAAGAAACGCAAATCAGGTCCGATGCTCAACCAAGTTTGGCTTGTCGTTCAAGAAAACGAGGGCCTCATCACCGAGACGTTTACGCAGCAAAGGGCGGCCGTCGCACGCGCGAAGCAACTCGCTCGACAATGTCCATCGGTGCGTACCGAAGTCGCCAGCTACTTAGTCGCGCCAAATAGCTGGAAACTGATCAGCCCAACAGGCGACGACAGATAAGTCGCCACTCATCAATGATCCCGCCATTCAGCGAACTCGGCTACCGAACGCCCAGCATTCATCCCTCAGCGCTGGACGAAATCGAGGCGCGCTTCGGTCAAATTCGCACTCACCGAATGCGGATGCCGGACTCAGAAACCACGAGAAGGTGACCGGACAATTCCGCGGCGAGCAATGCCGGCAGATGTCGGCGGATAAACGCGAGCGTGGCAGCGCGACCGTGCGTCCGTGGACGAAATAAGACGATGCCGCTGTACTCCGCGGGCGGGTACGCCCGAACATCGGCGATGCCTTTGTCCATTGTCAACAGAACCCGCTTCTCATTTTGCGACTTGTGCGAGCTGTGGGTCAGGAATGCCGGCCAAATTCTCGTCGATGACCGTCTCGGCGTCCTGCTGCGCTGCGACCAAATCGATCTTGAGTTCGGCCGGCAGATTCTCGTCAATCTTGAACTTCATTTTCCTGCCAATGGCAGAAGACTCTCTTCCCGAGCAAGTTCGGCCGCGTAGGCCATTGCGGCATCAATGTGTTCCGGCCGCAGGGAGGGATAGCTCGCAAGAATCTCGTGGCGACTCGCTCCTTCCGCAAGGCTGTCTAAGATATTCGTTACAAAAACCCGTGTACCGGCGGCGCAAAGCTGCCCGTGGCAGATTGCCGGATCCGATGCCAAATATTGACGCCACTCGACCATCTGGCAAACTTTCCAAGGTTCAAATTATCTATCCCCACAACCTGCTTAAAGCATACTCTGAAGTAGGACACATCTCAAGGTTGGAAGCCTATCGGCACGGCGCTAGCGGCCGGAAACGAATCATGCAAGCATTCGAAATCAGTAAGGAACACGATCATGCCGATCACAAGCGCCGTCCCCGTTCTGCGTGTTACCGACGTCGCCCGATCGATCGACTGGTATCGCGCCATCCTCGGTTTCGTTGGTGAGCCGTTTCCCGCTCAGCCTACGTACGAGTTTGCGATTCTCCGGCACGGTTCGACCGAATTGATGCTCCGGCGCGGTTCGCCGCTTGTGCGGCCGCAACCGCGTCCGTACGATTGGGACGTTTATCTGCGGCTCGAAGGCAGCCGGTTTCGAGAACTGTTTGCGCAGCTCAACGAGCGCGGCATCGTCACTCGTCGGTTGGAAAGTATGTTCTACGGCCTCGCCGAATTTGAAATCACCGATCCCGACGGCTACAGCGTCTGCCTCAGCCAGCCACTCGAAAACGCCGACGATCTGCCGACACCAGACGCGTAGCACAACGTGTTAAAACAAAGACATCGAAAGGAACAGCGACCCCCATGTAC
>DASZZA010000485.1:0-2415 GCA_035545135.1 Lacipirellulaceae bacterium
CAAGCAAAGCGTCGACGAGCGTGCGCCGCAGACAACGAGAACAAATGATGAGTATCTGGAGTACGATCCGCAACAGGGCGGGTTCGTTGCTCGGATGTCTGGCAAGAAGGGCGATCGCCAGCTGTTGTCGTTCAATCTGATCGTCCCTCTGTCCCACGAAGGCGTTGAGACAACGCTGCCTTTGAATTGTCCACGGTCAGTTTCGTCGACGTTGAGGTTGACGGTGGAAACGCCCATAGCCGACGCCCGAACGAATATCGGCGCGGTGACGTCCAAGACACCTACAGCAGATGACGGCACAAGAATTGTGGTGGCGGGCCCATCGGGCCAGTTCCGATTAACGTGGCAAGCCGCCAATAAGGGCGCCGCATCGGTCGCCTCCGTCCTCAATGCGATTGGTGCGATCCATATAACGATCGACGGTCGAGGCGTGCGGAGCGACGCCCGATTGACCGTACGTAGTTACGGTGGAACGTTTGAACAGTTCCGCGTGCGACTGCCCCGTGGTGCGAAGTTCATCCCAGATACTGCTGCTACCGGTACTCAAGACGCGAAATATCGCATTTCCGAAGAGCCAGGGCCCGTGGCAACAGCCAGTTCCGCTGGCGAAACACGGCAGGTTGTGCTTGTCGAATTGAAGGAAAAGCAGCAAGGCCCCGTTGTTGTCAATTTATCGACCGAGCAATCGGGTCATGATGCTAAATCACGACTGGAATTGGCGGGCTTTGAAGTGCTCGGCGCAGTGCGCCAATATGGCGACATCGCGTTAAACGTGACTAACGACTGGCAGGCACGATGGGACATCGGCCCCAATGTTCGTCAGGTCGATCCTACGGAGCTTGACAGCTCGCTTCAGCGCTCGGATCTTTCCGCCGCATTTCAGTACGATGGCGAGCCGTGGTCGTTGGGGGTTCGCGTTTCGCAGCGGCAGTCGCGAGTTCACGTTACGCCGGCATATGAGCTCGAATTGCTTCCGGACGAAGCGCGGATGGCGGTGCGTCTAGGCTACCAGAACTTTGGTGCTCGAGCCTTTTGGTTTCACATTGATTTGAATGGTTGGAAAATGAGTGGGGAACCGGTGGAGTCCGGCGGCCTTGTGGACCAAGATCGAGTTTCTACTCAAGACGGGTCCCTAATCCTTCCCCTTACCCAGGCATCGAGCCGCAAAACCGAGATCTCATTCTCGTTGCATCGGTCGCTGAGCCGCGACGAATCCCGCCTTCAATTTCCAATGCCCGTGCCACAAGCGGATTCGGTCGGCACGGGCGACCTTGTGGTTCGCGCCCCGGCCGAGACGGAGTTATTGCCCGATCTGGCGAACTCCACGGGCTTAGCTGCGGCACCTGCGCCCGAATCAGTTCCGACGGAGACCGAAGGGAATACGGAGCTGCATTTCCGTACCCTGCAGCCAAATGCGGTCTTTGTAGCGAATAGGGCAAATCGCAGCCGAGAGGAGTCTGCACAGCCGACCGTCGTGGTCGACATTGATTCAGCCTCCGCCGAAGTGGAGGAGCGAATCGAATATACTGTGCGATACGAACCGGCAAAGGAGATTTCCCTCGAATCGACGAGCGATCTTCCGATCGACGAAGAAGAAATCGAAGCCTCTTTAATTCCTACTGCCACAAGTATAAATTCGGCGGATTCGGAACAGCACACGCCACTTCGCTTGGAACCGATCGAGGATGAGGCCGATCCGTCTGCGTCCGGTACGCGGCAGTTGCGGGCCATATTGCCGCAGCCGCGCATGGGCAAGTTCATAATTGCCTTCCATTACCGGATTGCGAGATCGCAATTGCTGGCGACTAGCGGTGCGGTTCACGTTCCTCTGCTTTGCCCCACCGATTGTCGCGTTAGTGGTGAGCAGGCGACTGTTCGGACACCGCACGGGGTTTTCGCGTCGCTGAGCGCTCACTCGGATAACTCATCGTGGAAGGCCGCCGAGGGGCAAAACACGACAAGTCGATCTGGCGAAGGCTATGAATTCGTCGCCGACCGTCCCGAGTCTTCGCTGCCCCTCGTCATCAGCGCGGTGGATGCGAACGCCCCGTCGGCGACGGTCGTCGACCGGGTATGGCTGCAATCCTGGTTATCAGAGGGCATGGAGCAAGACCGGGCCGCATTTCGAATTCGCACTTCCAACCAGCAAACGACCGTTGAGTTGCCGTCGGATGCGCCTCCGGGGGGGGTCGAAGTGCTGGTGGATAAGCAGCCGGCCGATGTTTCGCCGGGGGGGCCCGGCCGAATCATCGTTCAACTTGCGCGAAACTCGCTACATGCCAGCGATGCGACAGCCATCAAACCGACAACTCATACGCTTGAAATTCGCTTTCGACATCCGGTTCAACATTCGCTGGTAACTCGCCTGCTACTAACGCCGCCGCAAATCGACGGCTCCAGTGAACTCTCACAGAT
>DASZZA010000486.1:0-4042 GCA_035545135.1 Lacipirellulaceae bacterium
AACTGGAGGCGCGCTCTTGTCGGATTTGGGCGCTCATCGAGAACATTAATCGCCGAGGCGGGCACATTCGGCATCTGCTTGTCATCGACAAGAAGCGTCGGCGTCGCCTGGAGCAGCGTCGCATAGAGCCGGTCGTTACGGCGCTCCTGGTTGACGAGAGAAATCAGCTGTTCGAGCCCTGGCAGCTTGCCTTCTGACGTGAACGCCGCGAGCTGGACATTACGATTCAGATACGACGCATCGCTCACCACGACCGCCACATTCCCTGGAGCCGTTTGCGCCGGGATTGTGATCGGAATGTCCTGCACGAATGCGGCTCCGCGGTAGGGGCGCAGCAAAACTTTAAGGTCGACTGTATCACCGGGATGCGCTTCGGTCTTTTCCGTCCACACGCTGTCAATGGTCGCCCAGCGGCGGTCCGTCAGCTCCTTCACATGCAGATCGATATTCTTGATCTGCGGTACTTCGTACGGATTCGAGTAGATGTCCGAAAAAGTCTGCTGCACCGAAAGTGCGGCAGCAAGGCCGGTTTGCGCCGTGGCATCGGTTGCGGAAAACGTATTCTCCAGCTCAACGGGCGAATGATCCTTTATCGAGATGGTGCCATCCAGTTCGAGTGTTTTGCCCCCGGCGTATTCGGGAGTGCCCGTGATGCCGTTGTACGTTGCGACGGCTATCAGCTGCGGCGTGAGCTGCGCAATGGGTGCCACTTCGAATGTGTACTGCTTTTGCCCGCCTGCCGAATCGACGGTCAGGTGAACGGGAATCATCGCGGGGCCCACGCCCAAGGTGCCCATCACGGCTGTCTGGCGGTCTTGCGTCAATGTCCCGATTTCGCCGCCCGTGTCGATGATCTTTGTCGATTCTTGCGCGGACGCCAGAGTCATAACGACGTGCGCGCGCGAAAGCCCCATGGTGACGGCGCCAAATCCGAATACCGGGTGCCCGCACGCGAGAACGTGCCCGGCGTCGATCATTGTAACCGTGCATCCCGAACTCACGGAAAAGTCGCCGCGAATCAGGTCTATGCCGACCATATCGCCCGGCTTCAGGTCCGAATCGGTCGGAGCCGGGGCGGCAGAGCCTCCGGCGGACATTGCCATGCCCCAGGAAGAGAAGACGTTGCTGAATTGAGCGAGCGTCTGCGGATACAAGCCGCTGAAGATTAGGGGCGTTTCGATCGGAATCAGTGTTTGCCCCGCGCCTGCCCCTGTTTCACGGGACAAACTTTGCGGAATGGTCGTTTGCACTGGTGGGGCTGCTGCTGTAAGACCGCGTTTCTCAGTCGTGGCGGCAGCGGCAGACTTTTCCACATCAATCATTTCCGAAATGGGCGTCACCCCGCCGATTGCCTCACGCGTGAATGTGCCGAGCTTCAGCGCCAGCGCGCCGGCAAGCTTGCCGTCAAAATAGACCGGGCTGCCGCTCATCCCGGCGACGACGCCCGTCTGCGCCACTTTATCCCCCAGCAGGCGAACAAGGATCACGTCCTGCTTCGGACCGACCGCATTGTGCAGGACGCCGATCACTTCCAGATCGACGCGCTCGACCGCATCGCCCGAGAAGATCGTGTCGGTATAGCCCTTCAGACCGGGATGCACTTCAGAGAGAGGAAAGATTGCGGCATCATCCGATGCAGCCGTCGCGCAAAATGCCCCTAAACACACGAGCACAACTATGACGGCGAGGCGGCTGGAAGGGCCTAAGATTCGCATGAATGATCCATAATAACCGGGGCGCAGGGCCGAAGCAAACAACCTCGGCCAGCCTGTTTCAAAGGGCCAATGCCGACGGCGCTCGACGATTTTTGCATCACTGCTGAGGGACTTCCGCACTTTGCAGTGCGGCTTCAAAAAACATCAACGGTTTATTAGACGTGGCAACCGTTAAATCCGGTACATAAAGAGTGGCGTCACCCGGCGCCGGAATCTGGCCTGCAACATCGAAAAAGAGGAAGCCGTGAATCGTGCCTTTTGGCGGAATAATGTCCGAATTGAGCGCGAGCGGCTTCAGGATTTCCAGCATTTTGTCGCGTTTATCGTCCTTTGGAAGACTCACTCCAAGCGGGAAGCGCCGCACCTTGGGTCCGGAGGGGCCTTGGGGGTGTGCTACAGCTGTGGCCACTTCGACAGGCTCCAGCCAATCGAGGTCCTGATGTTTGTCACCGCCGCCGGAATGTACTTCAAGCTGGATCGTCTCCAGATCCAGCTTTACCGGTAGATCCGTATCATTTTTGAAGAACACTTCCACCGGCAGGATTCCAACCGCGAGAGGATTCGCTTTCCCGAACTTCTCCTTGCCGCGCGCCACCTTGGTGTAGGCATCAACGGACATGGTGATGCCCTCGTGCTGATCCTGAGGCAGAGCCGGGGCAGGCTGCGCAGCCTGGCCGAACACGATGCCTCCCCACAGAACGAGCGCAGCGATCAATAGCGGGATCTTCATGTTGTCACGTTTTCCGATGCTAACGAACCGAGGGAAGTTGTGCGCGTTTTAAGCGAGTGCCACTATAATCGCGTCTTGCTGATTCGTAAATCCCATTCGCTGCAATTTTCACGACCGAGCGTGCCGAGCCAGGATACCGTCTTGCTCTGCCCTATCATCGCAGCCCTTTCATGATGCTCTTTTATCAACTTTTTACCGCGCTGGCGATCCTGGTACTGGCCCCCTATTATGCGGTGCGCGGTTGGCGGCGCGGTGAGCCGTGGCAAACCCTACGGGAAAGGCTCGGCCGAGTGCCAGTTAGCGTCATCCATGCGTGCGCCAAAGGAGGCGCAATCTGGATACACGCTGTTTCGGTCGGTGAAGTTCTTGCGGCGCAGCCAATCGTGACGGAACTGAAGCAGCAATATGCGGATCGACCGGTTTTCGTCTCTACAACCACCGAAACTGGGCAGCGGCTTGCCCGGGAGCGGCTCAAGTCTGCGTCCGGGGTATTTTACTTTCCGCTCGACTCAAGCGGTGCGGTTCGCCGGGCTTTGCGCGGCATCCGTCCTGCAATCGTGATCGTCATGGAAACCGAAATCTGGCCGAATTTCCTGCGTGAAGCCTATGAAGCGGGCGTTCCGGTTGTGTTTGCGAATGCTCGAATTTCGAAGCGCTCGTTTGCGCGATATAGGCGATGGAAATTTCTACTCGAGGATTTTTTCACCGAGGCGCTTCATTATGCGTCCCTGTTTTTGACCCAAACACAAGAAGATGCCGCGCGCCTGACTGAAATGGGCGCTCCCGATGAGCGCATCTTTGTAACGGGAAATCTGAAATATGACGCATCACCGGCCGCACAGGGGCTTTTTGGTTCGTGGCTCGCGGAGCAGATCAAGACGCAAGAACGGTGGCCGGTAGTCGTCGCGGGCAGCGTAGTGAGCGGCGAAGAAGAAGCTGTCCTTGCCGCATACGATGCGGTGCAGCGGCAATGGCGCCGCGCGCTGATGATTCTGGCTCCACGCAAGCCCGATCGGTTTGACGAAGCGTCCCGGCTGGCGGTCGAGGCGGGTTGGAACGTAGTGCGCCGGAGCCGGTTGGACCTGGCGAAATCTCTCGATGAAAATACGGACGTCCTCGTGCTCGATTCCATCGGCGACCTGGCTGCGATCTATTCGCTGGCGGACGCTGCGTTCGTGGGCGGGTCGCTTGTATCGTCCGGTGGCCACAATATTCTCGAGCCGGCATGGTTCGGCAAGCCGCCTGTCTTTGGGCGGTCGATGGAAAACTTCTCCGAGATGGCCGAACAGTTTCTTGCTGCCAATGCCGGGGTTCAGGTGAGCAACGGACCACAGCTTGGAAAAGTCTGGGTGCAACTTATTGAGAATGACATGTTGCGTGAACGCATGGGGCAGTCAGCACGCGAACTTTCATCCCGTAACGCTGGTGCGACGGCGCACACGATGGCACAGATTCGCAAGATTTTAGATGTCCGCCAGGGAAGCACCGCATGAATCTCAAGCAAACGCTCGTCTGGCCTCTTACCGTGCCTTACGGCGCAGCGACGCGCTTGCGTGCTCGTGCGTACGAAGTTGGCTTGCTGAAACCGAAGCGCCTG
>DASZZA010000487.1:0-2287 GCA_035545135.1 Lacipirellulaceae bacterium
CACCCTCACCCCGGCCCTCTCCCGGCGGGAGAGGGAGTGATATTTGTTCGCCCACTCCCGGAAGGAGAAGGAGCTTATTCATGTTCCCCCAGTACTTTTCATGTACTCATGTTTCCGCCAGTACATTATAGGGGATACAGACTCTCGGCTGACAGTAGCAGCCCGGTCAATTCGCCGATGAAAACGCCCAGAACGGCCACATAGAGGATGCCCGTTGCACTTTGCGTATTGGGAATATCCAGCGTGCGCCATGCCATCCACAGAAGCGCCAAAACGCCGCAGATGCCGAACGACCATCGCAGCACGACAAACAAAAGCCAGGCAATGGACACCGATGGCCGCGCGGAGATTTCGGCGACCAATCCGCTGCCGACGACTAGTGATTGGATGAGTAGTGCGACGGCGGCGGCCGCCAACAGGTAACGCAGCGGCGCGAGTTCCATCCCCGGTGCATTGAGATACCAATGGCCGAGCAGCATAGCGGCCATCGTGAGTCCGAGTACCAGGCCCGACGTTGCCACGCTGAATGAGCTCCAAAGCTGTATCGATGCGATGGCTTGGGTTGTGGAGGCGACCAACGGATTGATCACAGCGGCCGTCAACGAACACGCGGCGACCAGCCACAGCATGACCTTGCCCAGACGGCGCGCTTCGTAGAGCCAAGCCGCGGCACCGACGTAGCTGAAAATCGCCGCGGCGACGGCGAGCCACATGGCGGTCGTGGATAGCGATGCGAGGAGCATCGCGGCGAGCGTTGCCAGACCGAGCGTCACATAAAGGTGGTTGCGAAAGAAACCACTGGTGACTTGCCGGGAGGACGTGATTCCCATGCCGGTGGCGAGGCCGAAGGCAAGCCGCAGCAGGAATTGTGCGAGAATCTGCATTCGCGGGATCGGGCGTCGCAAGCGACGCCACTAAGTTCGTACTACTTCCGTTCGCCGTAAATGAGATTCATCACTTCGGAGCGGCTCGATAGGTTGGAGCGGAAGATGCCCTTCATCGCCGAAGTGACACAAATGCTGCCCGGCTTCCGGACGCCGCGTATCGTCATGCAGGAGTGGCTCGCTTCGATGACGACGGCGACGCCTTTGACGTCCAATTCTTCGATCAGAAGATTCGCGATTTGCTCGGTCATTCGCTCCTGCACCTGCGGTTGGCGCGAAACGCTTTCTACCACGCGGGCCAGCTTGCTGAGTCCCACGACGCGACCGTTGGGAATATAACCGACGTGGGCCACGCCGCTGAACGGCAGCAGGTGGTGCTCGCACATGCTGTTGAAGCTGATATCGCGCACCAAGACCATTTCGTCATACTTCTCGGTGAAGAATTTTCGCAGGTGCAGCCGCGGATCATCATGCAGTCCGCTGAACAGCTCGGTGTACATCCGGGCGACGCGGGCCGGCGTCTCGCGGAGGCCTTCTCGATTTGGATCTTCGCCAACGGCAGCCAGGATCTCGCGCACGGCGCGTTCGATCCGCGGCAAATCGACGTGCGAGTCTTTCGGCAGGCCGTTGCTGTCCGACAGCTCGCCGGAAATGCTGCCCAGGTCGCGCGGGGGCTCGACCAAAATGTCGGATGCTTTTGCCATGTTTGCTTCTGTTTGGGTGCCCCTGGGCTTGCCAGTGCGACTGGAGGCGTTGATACGAACGGATGGTGACGACAAAAAAATCCTCGCACCAATAGACGCTTTCGCATGGAAGTGCGCCTACTCGATCTTACGGAGCAGCTAAGAGGTGGGTCAACTCGCCACCAGTGACCGAGATCGTCAGTTTTCGCTGAATGGCGGCGGGAAGGCGGCTGCGGAATTCGTCGATGCGGCGGCTGCCAGTTTTTCGACTTCGGAAAGCAGGGTTTCGGCCCGTTCGCGCACGCGACATTCGGCCAGAAGCTTTTGCTTCACTTCGGCTTCCAATGGCAGCGCGTAGGCGGCCAGGTCGGTCAACAATCCCAGCGAGAGCTGGCTCGACAGCATGTCCTCGAGTTGCTCGGGCAGTTGGCACGCGCACGGCAAATGCTTGCGAAAAGCGGCCAACAAGCTATCCTGCAATTCTTGCCGTTCGGTCCGAGAATCGAAGTCGTAAGTGTCGTCCACGAGTTCGACCTTCGCCTGCCGGAAGGACCGCAGGGGGGCAAGCTCCTGAACGATTCGCACTCGCTGCACGCCGAGCAGCAGAACGTTGTAGCGTCCGTCTTCCAAGCGATGATGGGCGACCACCTTGCCCAAGCACGCGTACTGCGCCACGGGCGGACGGCTCTCGTAGTCGTCTTCCCAACCTGGTTCGAGCAA
>DASZZA010000488.1:0-7008 GCA_035545135.1 Lacipirellulaceae bacterium
GACGATCCAGCGGACGAGGAGGCAGCGCCTGACGAACCCCGGGAAGCCGGAGCGGCGGGCGATCCTCCGATCATACCAGGCGAAGCAGAAGTTCCGGAAACGCTGGAGCCCGACATCCCAGTGCTGGTTCCATTACCGGAAACCGCGCCGCGCGTGGTCGAGTTCGTCGCGGTCGTTGGTTCCGACGGCGAATTAGGATTCTGGGCCCGGCGCGCTGAGAGATCATCGATCTGCAGGCGCTGGCGGCTCGGCGCAGAACTGTCAAGCCGGTTGCCTTCGACAGTGGAGTTCACAACGCCCGGCGGGGTTGAGCTGCCGCCTTTCGTGATCAGCTCCTGCCGGGGCGGCAGGGCGCGGACTGTGTTTTGCTGGATTCGCATGCTTTCCGGGACGTTCGTTGTCCCGGTCGGATCCTGAACGGAGACGCCGTGCTGCGCCCTGTCGGTCGCAGACGTCGGGCGGGATGGTGTAACCGCAGGCGGAGTTCCAGGCGCACTGCTGTTGGTGCCAACTTTTGGCGGCGTCGTGGTGATGGTGCTGTAGGACGTGTCCGGCGTCATGCCAGTGTGGTTTGGTTCGCGCCGCGCTTGAACGTTCGATGAGTTCTGCGTGTCGCGTGGCGCAGCCGAATCGCGCTGCTTTTGCAGCAGCTTGGTATTGCCGGGTTGCGTTAAGGGCGGATTTTGCAGGGCGTATGGATTTCCGGGGTTTTGAGCCAATGCCGCTCCTCCGCCGAGCGGTACGAGCAAGGGTGCTATCGCGATTGCGGTTGGCCAACGTGATCTGGCAGAAGGTTCCATTGTTGCACTCATGTGCTTCTAAACTTGAAGAACCGTCCGCGTCCGATCATCGTTCCGCAGGCTGAGCGTTTTGTGAAGAGGCGAGGCAAGCTCCGGGCTCCGCCGCTGCATCCGCTAACCCTGTCTGCCGCTTGGCGGGACGCAAACACTCCACAGCCTTCCACCTTCGCCAGTTGGTCACGTTACCCCTCACGACGGTGTCATGGGACCCTTATGTTACGCAGAATACACTGTCCCCTCACCGTGCCTGGGCATGCCCGATTATGCCGCTCACCAACGGTAGGGGACAGACTAGTTAGGCTTCAAAGCCGTGAAACTTTGGTCGGTGGGTTACGGCGCTTTGTAGAACTGATAGTCCGGCAAGGCCTTCAAGGAGTCCTTCGTTCCTTCCGTGACGATCTTGAAGCCGCTGCCGTCACGGGAGATCTTGAGGTTATTGAATGGCACGGCGACGTACTTTTCACCGATCCCGAGAAATCCGCCGACACTCAGTACCACTTCATCCATCGAACCGTCTGCCTTGAGGACGATCTCCTCGATGCTGCCGATGTTTTCGTTAGCGGCGTTGTAGACCTTTGAGCCGACGAGTTTGCTCGTGCGATACTCATCCTGCGTTTGCACGTTATCGGCGGCGTAGGCCTCGAGCGGAAGAACGCTGGCGGCGGTCAAAACGCTTGCGGCTGCGAAGAGCGAAGTCGTGAGCTTGGACATGATGGCCTCCATAATGCTTCTGCACATCACATCGTCCCAGCAAGGATTTTGTTCCCAGCAGCAGTTATCGTCAAATCTCTTGACGCTCTATCGCGTCGGCACGATCGCCGCAACACGGTCCGTCTACTCGCAGCTGGTTGCGGGCGGAATTAATCGCTTCGCAGCCTTCGTGGTGCGGAGCCTTCAACGGGTGGCTCGATGCTGTTTGCCGTCTCAGCGCGGAACTTTCAAAGCGTGCGATGCGTCGAGTATTCATGTCAGGGCATAGGGATCTGGGTGTGTGCGCCCTTGCTCAAGCTGCCCGCTGGTGAGTGAGTGTTCCGCCGTGGCGTCAGATAATAGTCGTGCAATAAGCATCAGCTCGGTTTTACGATCCTCTCATGCTAAAGGGAGATTCCGCGGATTCTTACGTTCACACGCCGAAAAGTTCTGGCGGAAACTGAGCAGGTCGCGCCGAAAAAATTTGGACATGAGCCGAAGCGGAGCTTGGCTCAACTATTGTTGCGACCGGGCGATGGACGCTCACACAGTGGACGACGCGTTACGTTGGCAGTCGCGCATTGTCGAAGCCCTGAGCGCCATCATAGAAGCCGTGGCAGGGAGCGACTGGCCGGATAAAAAAAAGCGCGACGTCCTTTTTCGAATGATGCACAAGAGAGCCCGCCACAATCGGTATATCGCCAATTTGGAAACTGCTTTGCAAAGCGACGGGGATCGCAGCGGGTCTGCAACAAGGACCGGCGAGCAACATGCAGGAAAACTTTCCCAGCCAAAGCCCAGTCCACATTGAACAGCACGCCGGCTGCGGAAGCTTGGAACCACTTCCGATCGAGGAGTGAGATGCCTTGGTCTGGCTTTGCATAAGACACCGACTGACTGGCAGCCCTTCTCTCTTACCTCCTGCTGTGCGCCGTTGTTGCGGCGCCGTCGCGCAACTCGAATTACTCGGGGAACGTTTATCCAGACAACGTGGAGAACGGACATGGCTGACGACAAAAGCAAACGCGATTACCGCGATCGCACCCACATCAACATGGGCGAGGATTATGAGGTCCAATATTGGACAACGCGCTTTGGCGTGACGCGGGAAAAGCTCAAAGACGCAGTCAAAAAGGTCGGCAATGCGGTGAAGGACGTCGAAAAAGTCCTACACATAACCTAGCAGCAGCGTCGTATGTCGTGTGCCGTTACGGCGTCACATCGATATCTTCGTCGGCTTGGTTCTCGCCCGGTTTCTCATCGTCGGAATCGTCATCATTGCCGGGAACAGGTGGCGAGGTCACAGGTATGCCGGGAAGAATGACCTGCTTTTCGGCAGGCGCATCAGGATCGAAAACTTCAGGTTCAACGACTTGTTCTTTTCTCTTGTCCACGTCTGCCTCTTTCAGAAGATTGGCCGGATAGAACGGAAACCACCATCGGCAAGAAACTCTGGTCCAACGCGCGCCGATACACAGATTTAACGAGGGCGCAGCAATGGCAGTTCCGTGAGTTGGCGCACAGGATGGTCGCGGCACGGGGCGCGTTTGGCTTTGTTCCGGGAGGAACGGTTGAGGATAGCCAGTTACAACGTCAACGGTATCAACGGTCGGCTGGAGAGTTTGTTGCGTTGGCTAGGAGAAACGTCCCCCGACATCGTTTGCCTGCAGGAGTTGAAGGCACCGGATGCGAAGTTCCCCGCCTCGGCGCTATCCGAAATTGGCTACCATTGCATCTGGCACGGGCAAAAGAGCTGGAACGGGGTCGCCATTCTTGCCCGGGGTGCGAGGCCTGCAGAAACACGTCGTGGCCTGCCGGGCGATCCTGATGATACGCACAGCCGCTATATCGAAGGCAAGATCGGCAAGTTAACCGTCGGATGCCTATACCTTCCGAACGGCAATCCTGCTCCTGGGCCGAAATTCGATTACAAGCTGCGCTGGTTCGAACGGCTCGCCTCGCATGCCGCCAATCTGCTCGCCGCTGGCACGCCGGTTGTACTGGCGGGAGATTACAACGTCATGCCGACGGACCTCGACGTCTACGCACCGGAAAGGTGGCGCGACGATGCCTTGTTTCGGCCCGAGGCGCGCGAGGCCTACCAGCTGCTTGTCGACCAAGGTTGGACGGACGCGATCCGGAAACTGCATCCCGATGAGCGCGTCTACACGTTCTGGAAATATTGGCGCAATGCCTTCGCGCGGAATGCGGGCCTGCGCATCGATCACTTCCTCCTAAGCCCACAGCTCTCGAAAAAGCTGTTGCGCTGCGGCGTTGATCTTGACGTCAGGCGACGTCCCGGCTCAAGCGACCACGCGCCGGTGTGGATCGAGCTAAAATAAGAGGCCAAGTCAGCTTCCCTTGCGGATCATCGGTTGATTAGCCGATCAAGTTGCCTTTGCAGATATGCAATGCGCGCACAGTGAGGCGTCTATTTCGTTTGATCGCAATTGCCAGATCGAACAGCATGCAGGATCACTTGCGCATCTCATTACAGAGCCGGTCGGTGACGGCAGCGCGGCGTAGCCACCTTGAACCAGTATTTCTTCTCGAAATGGCCTTTCCATTCGGCGCCGCTGCCCAATCAATCATTGTCCAGAACATGAATCGGTTGAGCGATCGATGAACGAGTTTTCGCCCATCGCGGTGGTCGTTTTGCCGAAGCGAATACGATCAAGCGAACACATCCGATCAAAGCACCCCGGGGGGAACCGGGGTGCTGCATTCCGGGCAACCCAGGGGGAGGGGCTGGGTCGGTTGCCGGCCATAGCCACGCGAACTACGTGACTGGAATGCAGGTTCAACTCGCGTTCGGGCGCGTTGGTTTCGTGCCGACCGTTCAAGCTGTGCGAATTCCGAATACGAAGGCGCCGTCTCTTCAAGCGCTTTCGTGGAGGCTCGGCCCTATGCCTCCATTGTGATCACGTCGCAAAACATAGGGAACGTTTGCAGGCGAAGCCGATTGAGTAGGAAAGTTGATTGCAAGGACAATCTTCATGCCCGACGATGGAATGCGTAGCGCAACGGCCGCAAAACTACCCAGTCGCGATGCGCTCCTTGAAATCCTGAAGGCAAGTGTCAAGCCCTCGGGCGGCCCCAGCAATGGAGGACTGGACAACCATGTCTGGGCTTCGGTCATCGATCGTGACGGTTTCGTTCGTATCGTCTGTTACAGTGGCGACCAGCGTGGTGACCAGTGGCCCGGCAGCCGCGCAGTGGCAATTGCCAAAGCCAATACTGCCAACGGTCTTAGCTTGCCGTCGTTTGCGTTCTCGACCGCAAACCTGTACGGAGGCGATCAGCCTGGCGGCTATCTCTTCGGCCTCGAACAAACAAACCCTGTTGACCCCAAGACCATATATGCAGGCGACCCACGCACTTTCGGGTCCGATAGCGATCCGATGATTGGCGAGAAAGCCAGCGGCGTCGTCGTCTTCGGAGGCGGTTTGGCCCTCTATGACGGCAACGATATCGTCGGGGCGTTGGGAATCTCCGGCGACACGTCATGCGGCGATCACAACGTTGCTTGGCGCGTGCGCAAGCGGCTTGGCCTGGACAAAGTTCCGGCGGGCATCACCGCCAACAACAACGATGCAATCGTCTATGATTTCGGACTGCTGGGAAAAAGCAGCTCAGGATATGGCCATCCGACCACCGGTCTAAACGAACCGGCGGTAGCCGGTGAAATTGGAGCGAGCGCGGAAGCGAAATAAAGTACGGCGTCATCGGGTTTTGTCCCTACTGTCTAAGTTTCGAGGACGAATTCCGCGCTCATTGGCTCATCTGCGGGCAACTGGGTTCAGGCGGGCTTTACTTGGTCTCTCATAGGCGAATGGGGAAAGCAGAATACCTCTGTACCTTCTCGCTCTGCACGATCCTCATCTGGCTGGTTGAAGCGCGAGGCATCGGCTGGAACCCTCGCATAACCCGGCTGTTACATTGCTGAGCGTGAGATTGTTACGGAGATTTCAAATGCACCTAAGCAAAATAACAGCGGCAATGACCACCTTTATGATCTTGTTTGGCGCTTCGGCGGTTGTTGCTGACCACGATGTCCCAGGGGCCGACTGGATGCCCAAAGACAAGGTCATGCAGAAGCTCGAACAATCAGGATATACAAGTGTTACCGGTCTTCATGCCGACGACGGTTATTGGGAAGCAAGGGTGTAAAGAACGGGAAGATAATGGAGTTCCATGTCGACCCGCACAGTGGTGTTTTCACGAAAGAAGAGCCTGACCACTAGGGCCAAAGCGGTCGCCGGACGTTACCTTCAACAACGTACTAGAGTTGCGAGACGGTCGATCATCGATCGGCTTGCCCGTCTCGAATTGCGCTTCTATCCTCCAGAGGGGAACATGATCTGATCTGCCCGAAGTGCGATCCAGACGGCGCGTACACTCGCCTTTACGGGCTACGACTATCCATCCGTCTTTCTCTATTTTCGGAGCCCGCCGATGATGGTCACGTCGGGTGTGAGGCGTACAATACTTGGTAAAGCAGGCACCCGAAGAACGACTTCCGCGTCATGGCCAGTGACACCTTGGGGACGCGGTAGCTCGCACGACTATTAACTAGATTTCCCAAAGCGGGGTTAACCGCAGTCTTTTCCAGATGACAGTCGCACGATAGTGTTCCCCTTTAATCGACGACGCGACGAGGGAGCCTCGATGGACCTGGAAGACTTTTATCGCGTCGTCCGCAATGGCCACGTTCGCGCACAAGGCATCGTCGATACGGTGCCCGATCCGTTACTTGTTTTGGATCGTGATCTTCGTATTGAGGCAGCTAATTGCGCCTTTTACGTAGACTTCGAAGTCACTGAAGATGAGACGATCGGCAAGCTCCTCTACGACCTTGGAAACGGACAATGGGACATACCCGACCTACGCCGCTTGCTGGAAGATGTGATCCCCAAGGCCACCGCTGTCATCGACTATGAAGTCAAACACGAGTTCCCGCATCTCGGCCAGCGGACAATGCTGCTCACCGCCCGCCGCTTACATCATCCTGCTCATGCCAGCCGAACTCTGTTGCTTTCGATTGTCGACGCGACCGAGCGGCGTCAACGGGAAGCCGAGAAGGATATTCTCTTAGGCGAACTCAGGCATCGCATGAAGAACCTTTTGGCTCTGGTGCAGGCAATGGCACGGCAAACCTCCACGGAGGGACGATCGGGCGCTGAATACCGCGACGATTTCGTGGGGCGGTTTAATGCTCTCGTTAGAGCGCATGAGTTTACTTTCGCTGTCGACACGGGCGTTGGCCTACATCGGGTGATCGCGAATACCCTCGAACCTTACACAAGTCTTTTGTCGGCGCTTGTCATAGAACCGGGAGCAGATGCGGTACTCGCCGCTAAGCAAGCGCAACCACTCAGCTTGATACTTCATGAACTTGCGACCAATGCTGTGAAGTATGGTGCTCTATCCGTGCGTGACGGACGGGTAGGCATTCGATGGGTTATCGAAAACGGGGGCGTCCGGCTATACTGGCAAGAAAGCGGGGGACCGTCCGCTT
>DASZZA010000489.1:0-3260 GCA_035545135.1 Lacipirellulaceae bacterium
TCCCCGGCAATCTGCACTGTGTTGCAGTTGGGTTGACCGTAGATGTTCAGTAGAACGGCATCCTTGCCGTCGGCCGTCACGCGGTTGTAGGCCGGCGCCGCGCCGCGCTCGACGGTCCCGATGTCGCGTATTCGTACGGGCGACGACCCCCGCCACCCCACGACCGCGCTCTCTATATCCTGCTGCGTCCGCAGCCGGTCATCCACCACGACCAGATAAAGCTGATAGTTCTCCTCCTGCATGCCAACCGGCGTGAATTGGTTGGTTTCCGACAGCGCCTTGTCCACTTCCACCAACGTCATCTGATGCGCTTTCACCCGGTCCGGATCAATCAGCACGTGGTACTCGGGCACTCGTCCACCGACGAGTCCGACACGCGCCACACCCGGAATTCGCAAAAACCGTGGATAAATGTCGTATCGCGCCGTTTCCCAAACGTCCGTCAGGCTACGCGTCGTGCTCGTGAGACTAATGCCGATAATTGGAAAGGCTGAAAAAGTTAGCCGATGTACTTGCGTCGTAGCCGCTGCCGGGAGACCGGAGCGGATCTCCGCCAGTCGGCCGAGAACGTATAGCTCGGCCTGCGGCATATTTGTCGACCAGTCGAAGAATACGTTCACTTCCGCCGAGCCGCGCGACGTGGCCGAGCGGATGTTGACCGTCCCCGGAATGTCCTTCATCGCCTCTTCAACCGGTCGCGTGACGCTCGCCATCATTTCGTCAACCGGCATCACGCCGTTATCGATCAGAATGACAACCCGCGGAAAGTTGGTCTGCGGGAACACGGACGATGGCATTGTGAACGCGCAATAAACGCCGGCCAGGCACAGCACAAGTACGACGAAGACAATCGGCTTTGCGTAGCGCGCAACCCCGCTCGGGCCCGTAGGGTCGAGCGGCCCTTCAGGAGTCGTATTACGGGGCCAGCTCGTCATCATGGCTGCGGCGGTGAAGATGGAAGATCCGACGACGGTCCTTTGATCACCCTATCCGGATCAATGGCCAGCGCACTAACCACATCGACGGCTGCTTGAGAGACCTGGTTTAGCAAATCCAGGCGGGCTTGCCTTTCCAGAATCAAATTATCCCTCGTGGAGAGTACCTCTACGATTGATGCCTGTCCGTTTTCAAACGCATCCGTAATCCGTTTGAAGTCATTCTTTTCCGCAGCACCGCTCGTCGACATTTCCATCCACAGACCACGGGCCACCTCATAGCGCTTTGCGGCAGCGACCGCCTCGGAGGCGGCGCGCAATTGTGTTTGTCGCCACGTTATGCGCTGCTGTTGCAACTCCGCGTCGCGCTGGCGAACCAGTGGGCTGCCCGTATTCCAAATCGGAAGGTCCATTTGCGCTTGAATACCAAAGAACACTGTTCCAGTCTCGTCGCGTTCGTAGGACGGACCAGCCGTTAGATTAGGAATCTTATTTGCTTGTGCTAGATCGCGGTTCGCCTCCGCCACCGAAACACCAAGTTGAGCGGCCATCACGTCGGGCCGATTCGCCACATCCGATTGCATCGCATCCTGGGAATCCGACGTTGATCGTGTCGTCTGCAAGCCATACGGCTGCGGGGACATCACCTCCATAATCGGCAACCAACGGTAGCCTTGCAAGTTGCCGCCAGGCACCACCGGCTCGTCATCCGTGGCATTGAGCGCAGTCCGTAATGCTTGGAGTGCGGTTTGATAATCGGCCTCGGCCAACTCGGCCTTCCGCTTTGCTTGTCGTGCAGCAACGTCCGCGGTGATCCGCTCGGCGGATGTGGCAATCCCCGCCTCAAAGCGGCGATCGACCACGCCCGCGGTGTCGTCGGCCAGCGAGGCGCTATCGCGCGCCAGTCCAAGTAAATCTTTCTTGTAGAGCGCTGTAAAATAGGCCCGCATCGCGCTGACGACGGCAATCCACTCCGCTTCGGCGATCTTTGCCTGCTCTTGGCCGGCTGACGCGCCTGCCGATTCTTGGCGATACCGTTGCTGATGCGCTAGCTCGATCGTTTGCATCACGGCAACGTCATTCTTTACCGCCAGCAAGTTTCCATTGATGTCGCGCGCATACGGAAACGCAGCCACTTGAACCGATGGGTTCCACGGATACGTCGCCGCCACGCCGCGCGCCGCGAACGCCACCGGCGCCGCCGCTCGTGCAGTCACCACATCCGGATTCTGTGTGAGCGCGATGTCGATCGCTTCATGCAGAGTTAAGTTGTGTTGTTTCGCTGTATCGGGCGGTGGAAGGCCTTCGGGAATAGTCAACGTCGCCACTCGAGCGCTGCCGGCTTGCGATCTCAACGCGTCGTTCAACCGCCACGCAGCAGCGGTAACGCTCGCATCATCTATTCTTGCAGCGTCGCCGGCCGATTCTTGAATCCGTTCAGACTCTACGCGGGCAGGTCCTTGCGCGGGCCCGTGCAGCCCGCTTTTGAACCCCGACACGCAAACAGTGCTTTGCACCGCTGGTCGTCTAAACGGAGAGCAAATCGATAACCCATTTAGCCATGCGCGCCTGTCCGCACTGCAGCAGCCGGAGAGCGCCGTAAGACTGCAACAAACTACTGCCAGCCATGGGAGGCATTGCAGGGCAGAGCGTGCGGACATGTGAGAGAGTGCGGATGGTAACTTGCAAGCAGGTCCTACCTTTTGTATCGCTTTCAACGGTTCCACCGGTGCACCGACGCCACGCGAGTTCCGGTTGTAACGGTGATAGCGATGAATGCTTTTTCCCACGCCGTGGAGTAAACCATTGCCAATGCGACGGTTTCATTAACGATCGTCGCCCCGTCGTCACGCAGCCAAAATTCCAGGCCGCACGAAGGCAATCGAGCTTTTCGAAGCCGCCCTTCAGGCCGGTTTGGCCTCAACTTTCGAGCTGTTGCAGCCTCATTCGCTCGCCAGCCGATAACCGACCCCCGGCTCGGTCAGTAAAATTCGCGGCCGCGCTGGGTCAGCCTCCAATTTGCGCCGTAGATGAGCCATAAACACTCGAAGATAGTGTGTCTCCTCCACCTGGTCGGGCCCCCATACTTCCTTGAGCAACTGACGGTGCGTGAGAACCTTTCCCACATGTCGAATTAATGTCGTCAGCAGCTTGTATTCATTGGGTGTTAAATGGACTTCCACGCCCGAAGTGAAAACTCGCCTGGCCGCCAAATCTACCCTCAAATTGCCACACTCGAACAGCGTTTTGCCTGCCTCATCGCTGCTGCGGCTCGCATGACGAAGTGCGGCGCGCACACGCGCTAAGAGCTCGCCTGTGCTAAAC
>DASZZA010000490.1:0-3623 GCA_035545135.1 Lacipirellulaceae bacterium
GCTGCCGGCGATGTCAAGGGAGCGGTTATAACCGTGACAACGCAAACCACTGGGATAAATTGAGACTATCAGGGAAAGGTCGCCATGCCAGAAATCAAGCCGGGCAACTGGTATTTCGTCGTCACCTGCAAGAATTGCCAAGCTGCGGTCGCTTTTGGCGACGCTCTTCCCGCCGGGGTGGTTGACGGGATCGAAGTGGACCACGGCCCAATTTCAATTCATTGCGACGGATGTGGAGTGGATAAGGTCTATTCCCCTCAAGAAATTTTAATTCGGCAGGCGAAGTGAATCCTTTTCACCTGAAAAAGCAAACCACGTCGAAACAGTATGGGCACTCATGCCGCTACTTACGCCGCACCATCGTGGCGGCCGTTAATGAGCTTTCGGCTGAGCGGCGGCAGCCTGTCCAGACTAAAGATCAAGTCGGGCGATGATCGCTGGCGCAAGAAACCGGTGGAGCGGGCTTTCGCCGCCGTCGATGGAAGCGATTGCTACTTCTGCAAAGTATGAGTGTAGTACCAGAGGGTGCCGTTGAGCACCATCGCACCGAGGATATTGCCGATGGTGACCGGAATCTGATTCCACACCCACCACTGGTAGATACTCACGTGGGCGCCTGAGAGAATTCCGCACGGGATGAGCCACATGTTGACCACGGTGTGCTCGAAGCCCAGCGCAAAGAATGTCCCGACCGGTATCCACATCAGCAGCGCCCGGCCTACAGTGCTGCGCGAGGCTTTGGACATGACAGACCCCAGGCTCACCAGCCAGTTGCACAACACACCCATGCCAATGGCGGCGCACCAGCCGATCGCCCCGTACTGCTCATAGGCTACCTTATGTTCGGCGGTGTGGGCGATGACGACGAGCATGGCGTTGGGAGCTACGGATCCCCCGTTGGTAAATGAGAACCAGAGCAGCCAGGCGAAGAATAAGCCTCCGAGCAGGTTGCCCGCCAGAGTCCAGGTCCAGTTGCGAACCAACTGCCCCGGCGTGATTGTCCCGGCGTACATGCCGATGGGCATCGTTGCGAAGCTGCCGGTCGCCATCTCCAGGCCGAGGAAGCTCAGCGTGACGTAGCCAACCGGGAAGATAAGTCCGGCCGCGCCGAGCGGTACGCCAGCGGCGACCATTGAGAATACCACACTGGCTCCATAGGCCAGAAAGGGCGTGCACAAAAAGCCGCGAATGATGAGGTGAACGGTGCCGAATTTGGCTTTATTGGCGGCATCCGCGGCCAGTGCAGCGCCCATCTCCGCTGGAGCCACTGTTTCGATTATAATGCCGGCATTCGCTACTTCGGCCATTTTCGTTCCCCCTATGCCTGCACGGATGGCTCCCGCAGCGGGCATTGCTGATAAGCTCCGCGCTCGATCGCGTTCCGGCACCAGGCTGTAATTGCCTCGAAGTCGGACCTTAGACGTGTGGCTGAATCCTCGACGAAACTCAGAAAATCGCAAAGATTTTGTGCGGAGACCCCGATTACCATGGGGATGTCGGCAAGCAGAGCGTCGGCAATGACGGGTCGCAAACCGCGGCCGCGCGCTTCTTCCTTGCCAAACTTATTGATGAACAGCAGATCGACACGTTCAACCACCGCACGCTCGAGCCAAGCGTCGATGCGCGCGAAAGCGTCCGGATCAAGGCGACAACCCCTCGCTTCATTACCCCGGTCAAGCGAGATCTTTATTTCATCACCGCCCAATAGGTCCTTCACGTACATGTCGCATCGACGTCGACCATCGCGGTGCGGATTTGACTGGACGATGCCGCCCAGACGGTAACCGGAGGCGACAAGAGCGGCCGCACAACGAGCCATGAGAGCATCCGCAAAAAGACCGTCATCATAAACCACTACGCCCAACTGGCTCAGGCTGGGAGCGGCGTATTCGGCAAAGCTTAGTGTATGCGCATGGCGCCGCTCCAGCGACTCCCCCCCCATCAATCGTTTCTTGATGGCTGCTCGGCGGGCGTCATTACCGTCGCCGGGGCAAAGAAAGCCGCGGGCATTGGAGTGTGGCGCCATAATCCATCCCGCAGCGCGCGCTGTTTTGATTCTGCAGCGCGGATGTCCACAAAACGGCAGTGTACGCGGCGAAAGTGAAGCCGACGTGAAGCGGTATGTCAAGTGCATCTTTGAGAGAAAGCGAGGGATCCTGGGCCTTTTAGCCGGCAAGGAACCGGGTTGGAGCGACCGTCATTGCTGCGCCGTGCCTCGCGGTACTCTCATTTCCGTTACATACCTTGCACGGCGAGTGGATTAGATCCGCGCATTTCGCGACTCGGACTGATGAAGTGAATGACTTGGGCTGCGCGCGACGTGGCCTCGCGCTTCGCTCTCTGTCACATTACTCGTCCGGCTTGAACCGCATCCGAGCTGCAATTTGGCAACCTTGTTGCGGCCGTGCGCGCTCAGGCGCGAACTATCAGATCAAGTTCTAGCTACAGCTAATTGACCTCGCAGCCTGACTCGCTAGTCTCGAAATGCCGGAATAATGCCGCACGGAACTTTAGCGCAAATCGCGATAGCGCATCCGCGCTCTGAATAGCACTGACATGTTCGGTAAGCTGACCATTGATGCCCTACCGTTTTACAGCGACATCGCCTTGGGAGGCGCGCTGATTGCTGTGTTTGGCGCACTTGCCGTGGTGGCGCTCATTACCTGGCTCGGCCAATGGCGTTTTCTGTGGACAGAATGGCTGACAAGCCTCGACCATAAGAAGATCGGCGTCATGTACGTGACGTTGGCACTGATCATGTTGGGGCGCGGCTTCATCGATGCCATGATGATACGGACCCAGCAGGCAGTCGCACTCGGCTCGCATGGCTATTTGCCGCCGGACCATTTCGATCAGATTCTCACCTCCCACGCCACCATTATGGTCTTCTTTGTGGCGATGCCATTCCTGGTCGGCCTCTTCAACATTGTCGTTCCGCAGCAGATCGGTGCGCGCGATGTGGCCTTTCCGTTCATGAACTCAGTGAGCCTGTGGCTGACCGTGTCCGGCGCTGCCTTGGTTATGATCTCGCTCGTCATCGGGGGGTTTTCTACCGCTGGCTGGAGGGCTTACCCGCCGTACTCGGAAGCGCAGCTCAGTCCGGGCGTCGGAGTCGATTACTGGATCTGGGCGATCCTAATCAGCGGAGTGGGTTCGATGCTGACTGGGTTTAACTTCCTCGTCACTATCGTCAAGCGGCGCGCGCCGGGTATGCGACTAATGATCATGCCGCTGTTCACCTGGTCGGCGCTGTGCACCAGCATGTTGATAGTGTTCGCGTTCCCGGCTTTGATCATCGCCGCGGCGCTGCTCGGTCTCGACCGGCATCTCGGCACGCACTTCTTCACTAATGGGGACGGCGGCAACATAAGGAACTATATCAGCCTGTTCTGGATGTGGGGCCATCCGGAAGTCTACATCCTGCTTTTGCCGGCGTTTGGCGTCTATTCCGAAATCGTGGCAACGTTCTCGGGCAAGCAATTGTTCGGCTACGAGTCGCTGGTCTACTCGACTGCGTTCATCGCCGTGCTCTCGTTCGGCGTCTGGCTGCATCACTTCCTCACCATAGGCGCCAGCTCAGATGTGAACGCCTTCTTTGGTAGGGTGGCTCCGCTCACCGCCTT
>DASZZA010000491.1:0-4538 GCA_035545135.1 Lacipirellulaceae bacterium
ATCATTCTCCAGGACGACCTCGGAAACGAACAGGTGCGCTGGAATTTCTTGAATGCGTGGCCCAGCAAATACGATGGGCCCGACTTCAACGCTAAAGGCAACGACGTCTCGATCGACACGCTGGTCTTGAGCTGCGAAAAGCTCGTGCGCGCATAGGAGCCGCCATGTTTCAAACGGAGTACGAATTTACGCTGCCATTCGGGTTCGCCGACGAAGACGGAAATCTGCACCGCCAGGGTGTGATGCGGTTGGCCACAGCCGCCGACGAGATACTCCCGCTCAAAGACCCGCGCGTCCAATCGAATGAAGCCTATCTGGTAGTTATCCTGCTCTCGCGCGTTGTGACGCGCCTGGGATCGCTCAGCCAGATTACGCCCAAAACCATAGAAGGGCTTTTCGCGGCAGATCTCGCGTTCCTTCAGGATTTTTATAACCGCATCAATCGCGGCACGAAGCCTGAAACCGCTGCCATTTGCCCCAAGTGCGCTCAGCCGCTTGCGGAGATGCAAGGAGCGGGGGGGTTTTAGGCTACCCCCTCAAAAGCCTGTACGAGGAGGTAGCCTTCATTGCATACCACTTTCATTGGCATCCGGAAGCCATTCTCGATCTCGAACACGCCGACCGCCGTCGCTGGGTCGAAGAGATTTCTTCTCTCAACCGGCGTATCAACTCGGGCGAATGAGTTCGTGAATTTTGTACGATCCCTGCGGCTTCGCTACGCGTCGTTAGCGCGTCGCGACCGCGCGAAGTTTGTGCTACAGCGTCATCATTCGTTGCCGGCACATCGTTTTGTACCGGTAACACTGCTCCCCAGTCATCATTTCAACGCCAGCTTCGCCCACTTCACCAGAATCAACGTGACCCGAAGTACGCGCACGTCGCCCCAATCGATGCTGTTCCTGACGAACTGGCTGCGCCGTAACGTGTATTCGCACTCTTACGTCACCACCGTCCAACGCGGGCGCGCTACCGATCCCTTTCAGCAGGTACACGCACACACAATCCACGGCGACCACGATCACCGCTCAACGGTGCTAACGCGGCTACACACTGAGCGCATTGAACAACGATCGCATGTTAGCAGACTCGAGCACACACTCGCCCGCGAGATTGCATTCCGGCTTCGGCGCGTAGAGCAGATGCCGCAAAGTCGCTCCGTTGTGCATGAAACACGCGTCTTGCCGGCGCCCACAATGCAGGTCGTGCATCACCCCTCGATATTTGCACCATCAAGCCCGCATCCCTCGCAGGAATTCCGGCCCGCTTTGTCCGCGCCGCCGCCCGCCTCATTAAATCTCGACGCCGTTGCACAGTCCGTTATGCGCCATATCGACAACCGTTTGTCGGCACGGCGTGAGCGCCTTGGGAGAGTTTGATGGAACGCGTCAAGATCACCAAGTTGCACAACGGCGAATTCTTCTACGTCTCGTTCAATCCGGAGGAATATACGCTCTCTCGCGACAACAACTTCGCCGCGCAAGCGATACCCGGTCTAAGCTCACCGCTGTTGCAGTTCGTAAACGGCAATTTGCGCACGCTCGAAATGGAGCTATTCTTCGACACGTTTGAGGTGAAGCAAGACGTCCGCAATGAAACGAATCAGGTTATCGATCTGCTCAAGATCGACTCCGATCTGCATGCGCCGCCGGTGCTCTCAGTCTCGTGGGGCACGCTCGACTTCACGTGCGTGCTGGCGAAAGCGACCCAGCGCTTTAATATGTTTCTCGACGACGGCCGGCCTGCCCGCGCCCGCCTGAGCGTCTCATTTCAGGAGTTCATCAACCCTGACCGCGAAGCCAAAGAAGTGAACCGGCAGACCGCCGATTTTACCAAGGCGCACACCGTTGTCGAAAACGACACTATCCAGAGCATCGCGACCAAGTACTACAAAGATCCCAGCCTGTGGCGCGCCATCGCCGCCGCCAATGAACTTGCGGATGCGCGTTCTCTGTCGATCGGTCAGATTCTGAGCGTTCCTGCTCTTCCCTTCATCGATCCGCAAACTGAGGAGGCGATTTCTTAGTGCCGTTTCCGAATTATGCCCCTGAGTTTCGCTTCACCCTAAACGGCTCGCCGCTGCCGCCCGCGATGCAGGGCTGCGTCTCTTCCATCAGCTATGAAGACGGCATGGATGGAGCGGACCGCGTCGAAATCACGCTTGCCAATCCGAATCTGCAATGGCTCAACGATAGTCGCCTCGCCATGGACACCGAACTGCGGCTCTCGATCGGCTATGCGCCTGATCCATTGGAGGAGGTCTTCGTGGGCGAGATCACCGGCTGCGAACCATCATTCCCGAATGGCGGAATGCCGGTTATGAAGATCGTCGCGCACGACTTTTTGGAACGTCTGAAGCAAGGACAAAGCGAGCGCGCCTTCTACGTCAAAACACCTGTTAAGAATTTTCCGATTCCGGATGTGGCTGTCGCGGCCATTGTAAGCGGTGAAAATGCGCTTATTCCGTATCCCGATCCTGTCGGCGGCGTGCTAAGCGTCCTCATGTCGATTGCCGCTTACCTGGCAACGGACAAAAAGGTGGCGCAAGCCGCTATTCCCCATCAGAACAGCAGCGATTTCGAATTCCTGGACGGACTCGCCAAAGCCAATGGCTGGCAGATGTACATCGATCACACGCTCGACCCGCACGGCTACATCCTGCGATTCCAATTTCTCATTCAGGACTATTCGCCGACACTCACGCTTACCTGGGGCGCGTCGCTCTCCGAGTTCGCTCCGAAAATCACCACTGTCGGCGATATCGGCGGCGTCTCGGTTCGAATTTGGGTTTCCTCCATCAAAATGGAATTCATTCTGACGGCGGGCTGGGATTTCGACCGCGCGGCGCTCAACTTCTCCATCAAACCGGGGATCGGCAATCTCGCGCAATATAACGACAAAACCGCCAAAACGAAAACCGTCGAAGTGGGTGGCACTGGATTCATCGAAGCTCCTAAAAAGATCTTGAGCGAGCTGCTGCCCCGTCTGAACAACCGCATCACCGGTTCGGGATCGACTATCGGCACACCCGCGATGCGCGCCGGGAGGGTCGTCGATATCGAAGGAATCGGCGACACCTTCAGTGGACTTTGGCGCCTTACTTCCACCACACACACGCTCGATTCGAGCGGCTATAGAACCAGCTTCGAAGCGCGCCGCGAAGTCTGGTTCGGCGCAGTTCCACTACCCAAGAGCCCCTCCGGCTTCGTGCGCGTGAACGGACAGTCAATTCGCTGAGGAGGATCTATGTCGGCATTAGAGGAACTAGCGGCTAAAAATTCCAGCGATCGGGGAACTCATGGGTATTCGATCGCGCCCGGAACGGTGACAAACAATGTCGACTTGATGTCGGAGGGCATGGTACAAGTCAGGATCACGTCTATGCCTGCGGTGGAGCCGTGGGCGCGTCTTGTGGCAGTCGGAGGCGGATCGGGGCGCGGTTTTTTCTGGCTCCCGCAGATCGGTGACGAAGTTCTTGTCGCTCTGAATGCCAACGACGTCCGCGACGCCTACATACTTGGCGGACTCTGGAATACCATGGACCGCCCGCCGGTCACCACGTTTGCCGAGCAACTCGTTAAGCGCACCATTCAAACCGGCAGCCTTCCCGGGGTGGGGCATCAAGTCGAATTCGACGATCTCAAGCAGTCGATTTCGATCACGACGACGACGCAACAGAAGATCCAACTCGACCCCAAGACTATCTCGCTCAGCAATATCGCCGGCACAGTTTCCATAAGCATGGACAACACGACACAAACCGTATCGATCACAGGCGCAAAAAAGATCGAGCTGAAGTCTGCTGAGATCTCGCTGCAGGGCGTAAAAATCAGTCTCTCCGGGGGCACGATCAGCATTCAGTCAACCGGCCCCTGCACGGTGCAAGGCTTACCTATAAAGCTCAACTAATGCCATGCCATTTGCTGCCAGAGTAGGAGATCCGACCGCGCACCCCGGCACGATTGCCGGCCCGGGCGTTCCCACTGTATTGATTGTTGGAATGCCGGCTGCCGTCATGGGCGACCAACACGCCTGCGCCATGCCACCGCTGGCTGGGCCTCATCCACCCTCTCCCATTGTTAAGGGCAGCACCACTGTCCTCATCGGCGGGAAACCGGCCGCGCGCGTCGGCGATATGTCCGGATGCGGAGCTCCCATCGTGCTCGGAGCTTTCACCGTGGAGATTGGCGGATGACGAAACGAAGTCCAGAACGGGCTTTTCTCGGCGTAGGCTGGACCTTCCCGGTCTGCCTGTCAGGAGGGCGCATTCAAATGTCTGAATACGAGCAGGACATCAAAGAAGCGATCCGAGTCATCCTGATGACCAATCCAGGTGAGCGTGTCATGCGCCCCGATTTCGGAGCCGGACTCACAGACTTTCTCTTCGAGCCGCTCAGCACCACAACGCTCGAGCAAATTCGCACTCGCGTCAACAACGCACTCGTCGATTGGGAACCCCGTATCGATATTCAAACAATCACCGTCACCGTCGACAATTCCGAGCCGAATAAGGTGCTCATCGCCATGAGCTACTGGGTTCG
>DASZZA010000492.1:0-2054 GCA_035545135.1 Lacipirellulaceae bacterium
GAAAACGTCGAGCGATTGCAGGAAGGCGATCTTTCGCGCCCGATCGATCTCGCCGAGATACGTAAAGCGACCGGCGAGCGGCCCGGCGGCGGCACGAGATTGAAGTTGTTCAAGGTAGGGCCGGTCGCGATCGCCCAAATAGCCGGCGGCATGCAATTCAAAGTGAGGAACGTCGAGGAGCTGAGCCAGCCGTTCGCAGGCCTCGACCAGCAAATGCAATCCTTTGTCTTCACAGATGCGCGCCAAGAAGCCGACGACTCGCGGCTCGTCCGGCCGCTTTTGGCGACGTTGGCCGTGGCCAACTAAATTCAATCCATGCGGCACCACGTGAACACGCGCCCGCTCCACGGCTAAATACTCGGCCATGAAGTCGGCGTAATAACGACTCATGGCAACGAACGCGTCGACCTCCTCCGCTCGTTCGCGCAATAGCTTCCGGGCGTGGTCGTAGTGCGGCGGTGGCAATTTTTCGAGAAACAGGTCCTCGCCCGATAGTTGGCATACGACAGGCGGTCCGCCCCGCTCGCGAAGCATGCGAACCATTCCGATTTGCATGGAGTTTGATAGATGGACAATGTCCGGCTTGATTTCCTTTACGAGCCACTGCACGAGCTTTTCAAACTCCTTCCGCTGGTGGCCTGCCTCGCCTCGTAGCATCGACACGGTCAGGTCGCCCAGTTGCATCGGGTCGACACTGCCGGCTCGGCGCGATAGCCGTTCCAAAAGCGCTGGATGATCGAACAGCCGGTCCATCCACCACGGCGTGTGCCGGAACAGCGGCATGTTTTCTTGCAAGTACACATTGATGCCGCCACAAAACACGCGCGGGATACTGACGTTCGGCTCGTCAGTGCGTAGCGACGTGTACGTCGGCACGAGGACAATATCCTCGCCCAACGCCAACAGTGCTGCCGCTAACGTGTTGTCGTGCAGGCAACTGCCGCAGTACATGCCGGCCGCCCCGGCGGTGATGTAGGCGATGCGCATGGAGGTCGAGCGTCTAGGGTCGAGGGCCAGAACGAGTCGGATCTGGAGTCGAGAGTCGAGGGCCGGAAGCGTTGCGCACCGGGTCGAGAGCAGCACTCGCATGTATTCTATAAAATCGTTTGCTGGAGGTTCTCAGAGTGGAAAGGTTGGCTCTGAGAAACTGCGTCGCACAGCATTCTGGCTCTCGACCCTCGACTCTCGACCCTCGACATTCTAGCTCGTCACACCTTCCATTTTCATTCGTTCGAGCCAGGGGTCGAGGTCATCGAACAAGCGGCCCGCCTCGGGGTGGAAGATTCGGCCGATAAGAATGTCGGTCATCGGGCCGACATGGTGCGGGTACTCGCGAATGAATTTGCCGACGCGGAACTGTCCGCAGTACCACGCTTCAGCCAGCTTCCGGACCCAAGCCGTACCGCGGGCGAATTCGGGCACCCATTTGCCAAGCTGTTGGCCGGAAAGGTTTCCCGTTCGAAGACCTTCCACAATCGCATCGGCAGCGAGCTGGCCACTTTTCAGTGCGAACCAAACGCCGGAGGAATAAATCGGATCGATAAAGCCCCACGAATCGCCGACCAATACCCAACCATCACCCGACGAGCGTGTGGTTCCGTAAGAATACTCTTTCACGACATCGAGGCCGGCAACCTTCTCGGCGCCTTCGAGCCGTTTTTGCATTGCCGGGCAGTCGGCGACCTCCGCGGCAAAGATTTCGTCCGGCATGCCGGCGCGGGGGCGGAAGAAATAGTCGGCGTCGCCCACCACGCCGATGCTGACGACGTCGTTCGACAGCGGAATGTGCCAGAACCACGAGCGATTGGATTGTGTTCGCAGGCACACGGTCATCACGCCGCCATCGATGACATCGCGCTGCGAGCCGCGAAAGTGCCCCCAGATTGCCGCCTTTCGAAATTTCGGGTTTGGTTGGCGAAGTTGATAGCGTGCGCCCAACAGGCCTGCCTGGCCGGTAGCGTCGACGACGACTTTGGCGCGGATAATGTCCGTGGTTCGCGGTGCCGCTGAAGCAGCCTCGGCGGGGGGCGCGCCGTTCGTGGTATCGTTTGCGA
>DASZZA010000493.1:0-2713 GCA_035545135.1 Lacipirellulaceae bacterium
GTTGGGACATCCTGCCCATTGCGGATCGATTGTCGTCATCGCCCGAAAGAATCCAGCTATATCTCCGCAAGTCCTCGGTTGATATAGCGACGGTACGCGTAATATCCGCTTAACCGCAACCACCATCTGTTCGAGGTCATCGGCAATCTCATAACATTGCACGGGATAATGCCGGCTAACATCCTTGAAGAGAAGACCGACCAGATGCAGGGCAGGATAACCCGCCATCGATACTCGCTTTGGGTCCGGATTGGCGCGAATGATTGCCCACACGCACGCCGCCAATGTTTGATCGTCATGTTCGGATCGGCAGATTGCGTAGGTAGCCGCTGATTGTTCAAATGTGCCAGGAGGCCCACTCCTCGGGGAGGGTCGAGAAAAGGTCTGAGCATTTACGGTAAGCGGAAGTACGAAGACAATTGAAAATATGACGGCAACAAAAGGGGAAAAATAGCAACGCACGGAGGCCCCCTATTTATCGATTATTTGCCAGGTTTCGCACTCAGGTTTCAGCTGTCATTAGTGGTGAGTAGTGATTCAAGCTGGAATTATGGCTCGCTAAGAGACCTGACGGATTATAGAGTGGGGCGTGATCAAACCACTGCCGCCCAAAGATCAACGCGGCCCGAAGCCACAGAACAATCGGCAGATAGATTTACTTCAGGCAGGGTCGCTGTCAATCCGATTGGCTAGAGTTGAGCTTCCTCGTCACGCCCCTTCGAGCCTGCTTCGTTAACGGCCACATGCTCGGCTCCCGCAGCCTGATACAGTACCAAAGAGCCTGTCCCGCCGTGTCGGCGAGAGGGCTTTCCACGCAGGGTTGGCCTGCACCTGTTCACCCCGTCTCATTCCGGTAGCTATTGCGAAACGCATAACGGCCCCGACTAGAGGATTGCGTCGAGACCGAGCGGCGTTGATGAGTGCATCAAATTCTCTGGCTCTTACTCGTCGCTCACGTCGCCGGTCGGGAGCATCAAGCTTAAGCATACGAACCGGATTCTCGCGGATGGGCATGCCCCAATCCGTCTGAGCGACCTGAAAGAGATGGCGGATAGGATTCAACTGGCGCTTCAGCGTGGTGGGACTAACCGCCTTGAGTCTATCGTCCCTGTACCGTGCAAAATCTTCTGTACGCAGCTCTGAAAGCCGTTTGCGGCAGATCGGATGATCAAGGAAGCGGTCTAGGACAACCCGCTCAACGCTTGCTCCCCGCTTCGCATCGGTGATGTCGTCCCTATAGCGCTTGACGAGGTCGGCAAGGATAATCGTCGGGAGCGTTTTTACATCTGGGGGAAGATCGCCGGTTTCAAACTTTCCGTGTGTCGTGCCCACGTCTGTGCGTCCTTGCGGAAATGAAACGTCTCGGACATCGGCCTATGCCCCACGCGTCTTATTTGGACCTGCCACTATGCTTACGGATTGTCGCCATCGGAATCCTCGCTGTGACCACAGTGTGACCAGCTGAGTTTTCAGACCGACGGGAGCTTGCGAACTTGGCTAAAACCTGAGTTGTCTCAAGTTGTTAACTGGCGCACCCGACACGATTCGAACGTGTGACCTTTGCCTTCGGAGGGCAACGCTCTATCCAGCTGAGCTACGGGTGCGCGAGACATTTCGTTTAGCCGATCGATCGGGCGTCGGCAATGTCCTGCAGCCCGCCGATCCGGAAATTGCCGTCGCCTGTCAATAGCCCAGCGCCACCGGCCGGAACGCCTGCAAAAGGTGCTGGTCCAGCTTGTCGCCCATTTCTTCCATGACTGCGAATGACTTGGCGTGCGTGAACGGGAGGCGATAGGCCCGTTGCTCGACCAGCGCCGCATGAATGTCCACGATCGTGGTCAGGCGCACGATGTCGCTGATCTGGTCGCCGCGCAGGCCGTCGGGGTATCCCGAGCCGTCGAGAAATTCATGATGGTGCAGAACGACATCGAGCATCTCCGGCGGGAAGCCTCCCTGATTCAGCAAGGCTTCGTAACCCAGGTGAACATGCCGGCGGATTTCGGTCTTCTCCTCGCTGGTGAGTTTGCCGGGCTTGTCGAGGATCGCGACGGGAATGAAAGCCTTGCCCACGTCATGCAGCAATGCGGCGCGCGCCAGCCGGCGCTGATCGTCCTCGCGCAGCCCCAAGTGCTGCGCGAACGCCACGGCGAAGCCTGTGACAAAAAGACAATGGCGATAAGTGTGGGTGTGATGACGGCCGACGGCGGCCAGCCATTGACGCAGCGATGTGCTCTTGATGGCCTTGAGAATCTGATGCTCGGCCTCCAGCACGTCGCTGAATGCAAGCGGAACTCCGGCCGGAAGCTGCTTGAATATCTTCACCAGCAAGGCATGCGCCGCCGCGATGCCTTGGTTCAGCGCCGTGCCGTTCGTCGTTGCGTCATCGTCGTCCGGAAATGCGAGACGGATCCGCTGCAGGATGACTTGCGCGTCGAATGGCCGCGAAATTGTGTCTGTTGCGCCGAGCGCCCATGCCTGCATCGAGCCGTGGTGAAGCGCATCCGCGAGAACGAACAGCCGTGGCACCGATCGATAAGCCTCGATGCACAGCTTGTCGCGCACCCGCAACACGCTTTCAGCCGAGCGCAGATTGATGTCGACGACGATGCCGGCAAACCGGCCGGCCGGAGCGTCCGGAATCGCTGAGGTGGGGCTGGTATCGACGTCGCCGACATGCTGCAGGATTGCCCCGAGGTCACCGCTTTGATCGCTC
>DASZZA010000494.1:0-3427 GCA_035545135.1 Lacipirellulaceae bacterium
GTGCTTTCGCGAACGGCCGTGAGTGTTTCGTATCTCACTCGGAATTCGTCGGTTTTGAGCTGCCGCGTCACGGCCGCAAGTCGATAACGGGGTACTGTGCCGAAGATGTGCAGGTTGAGCTCCGTGAAGTGACTCGTATCGGGATCGCGAGGCAGCGTCGTCTCGAACGTGCCAAGGTCGACTTCCGCCAAGCGGGTGTTGAGCGCGGCCGACTGCGCTTCCTTCAGCATTTCAGTTCCGTCGTAGCAGCCGCCGCTAGCAAGCAGCGCGAACGCGAGGATCGCCGTCGAGCACGTTCCGCCGACACAATGTTTAAATGAAACCGCAATCCGCATAATAGGACCGCTGTTCGTTTGGGGCCGCCGTGGATGCACGACCTTCCCAATCGACATAATCCGAATGGCCCACGCCGGTATGCCTATTACCTCGAAAAATATAGTGCGCGATTACCCAACGCGCCGGGCGTATGTTTGTGGTGGAGGATTCGGGAATGTCGGGTCGAAGATGGTGGGTCGCGTTGTTTTTTTCCGCAGGGGCGACTGTGCTTGCCGCGGGCGGTTGTCAGTCGAAGTCAACATTCCAGTTCGACGGATTGGATATGTTGCCGCCGACGGAAGTCTTGAACGAATTCTCATTGGGCGATTATTCGATTCCGATCTCCGTCGTCGAGGACCGTGGCCATGGAAAGCTTACGCGAAGCAATCGCTTTCAATTTGATTTCACGTTGTACGCTCTCGTCTCGCCAGGCGAGAAATCGCAAATCGAAAATGCGTGGGAAAACCACGAGGGTGAAATCCGCGATCAAGTGATGAGCGTGTGCCGGGGTGCCTCGCTCGACGAGCTGCAGGAACCCGAGCTGGCGACGCTGAAAGCTCGGCTTACCGACGTCTTGGCGGCTAAGTTGGGCGATATGCCGCTGCGGCAACTCGTGATCAACAAAGTGGTCAGTCAACAACTGTGATCGTCAACAGCGGACGCGATATGCTGATTACAAGCAGATTTAAAACCGATCGAGGACTGCCCCCTTGTGCGGAATCTTTGAAGCAAAAGGGGACCGTCCCCCTCTCCCAGAGCGGTTTTGAAACTGCTTCTCCATCATTTGCGCGTGCAGGTGAAGGACGCAAGCAACCGCGGCGTGCCGTTTTGCGATTCGGGGTCTGTGTGCCGAACGTGCGGCGTGTTAGCTGGAGTTTGCCGGTTCTTGCGTGCTTCCTAATGTTGGGTGCCTGTAGCGCAACGAGTTTTGCCAACGAACCGGCGAATGTGCAGACGCCCGGCGCCAAAGGGAACGCATCGTCGGTCGCGGAGCTTCACGGAGTATTACTGGGCAAGTTCCGGATCCGATCCTATTACCCCGTCGATGCGCAAAAGAGTACGGTGCGTTTTACGCTGTACGCGGCCGTGACAGACAAGCATTATGACGAAACGCAGCAACTCGTCGAAGAGCACCGCCAGAAATTGCGCGACCAAATCATCACAGCAACGCGACTCGCGCCGCTGGCCGTTTTCCAAGAGCCGGACCTGGCGGCGTTTCGGCGGCGGATTATCGTGCGGATTCGCCGCGCGCTGCCGGAACTGCAGATCGACGACCTGTACGTCAGCGATTTCGATCTGGCGATCAAGAGCCTTTGAAGGTGCCCGCTCAGCTCTTGGAAGGGCCGTTTCATACGTTTCGGCTAAACAACCTATCCGATTAGCCCCTCTCCCACTGGGAGAGGGTTGGGGTGAGGGTGAATTGACGGCTACAGGCACCCTCACCCTGTCCTCTCCCGAAAGAAGAGGGTTCTCGGAAAGGATCTGAAGGCCGGCGGGCGCTAGACCGCGGTCGGCACACGATGCGGTACAAACAACCGGACGCTAGTGCGTTCCGGCTAATTATTCGCGCAATTCCCAGACGGCCCCGTCATTGCGTTCGATTCTGGTCATCTCACCAATCGACTTGCCAACGGATGCCGAAAATGTTGGCATTCGAGTTCGGTACGCCGGCGTCGACAAAGTTAATGAACTCATGTTCCACGTCGAAGTATACGTGCGACCATGGGTTTTGATACCAATTGACGCCAAAGACGAGGGCATTGTAAAAGCCGCGGAGCCGGTCTGTTGAGTTGGGCGGGACCGTTACAACCGTATCGTGCCCGTCGTCGAGGTTTACCCACGAATAGCCGAACGCCAATTCCCATGCGCCCCATCCGCAGCGCTGGCCTTTGGCCGAGTTCACCCAAAAGAACGGTTCGAAGGGCTGCGTGCGATCGACGATTTTCAGGTCTTTGCGATACGAGCGGTTTTCGCCGGTGAGGAAATAAGAAAGAAAGGCGTAGCCGCCGTTGAACTGTTCGCCGCTGTTCATCAGAACTTGGTAGTACTCGGCTTGCAGGCTTACGGGTCCCCAGATCACCAGGAATTCCGGATTGATCTGATTCCACTGGTTACTATCAGCTTCGGTGCCGAATCCGATGGGAGCTTCCGAGCCGACCCACGACCGCGTGGAAAACTCAGCCAGTCCATTCAGCGTGCTGTACGGGACGTTTTGGTTGTAGGTCGCCGTCGGCGTAAGATCCCCAATGTGCCGGAAGCTGTAACTGCCGCCAAGGTGCACCAAATAGCGGCCGTTGGAAGGTTCGTCGTAATACGGTAGCCATGCGACACGGGCATCAAAACACCAATCGTTGTTGTCGCTGCGCCACTCGCCCGTGTTGGTGGGCGAGTCGGGCGAATCGGCACGGAACATGCCGGCAAACCAGCTTGTGTCCTGGCACGGGTCGGTCGTGTCCCAAATCATCATGCCGAAGTTTCGCGCGGGTGCAAATGAAGACGTGGCGGGCGACTTATCCATGAACGTCAGGAACAAATCGCTTTCGAACTCCTCAAGTCCGATTGGTTCTTTGAAATGCCCCGCGCGAAAATGACCGATGTACGGCAGTGATTGCTGCTCGATGAAAATATCCTTGTAGGCAATCGCGCTATTGGTGCCGCGCAGTTCAACCTCGACATTATAAATCAGATTTTCGTAGATATTGCCCCTGCCGCCGATGCGTAAGGAGCGGAAGCCCAGCTCGTTATCGCGGTCGGTGTTGAAGAACTCTTTCGTGGCATCATTCTCGTCATACGTCACGCCATCGAACGTAATCCGTCCTAACGGCTCGAACGTCGGCCTGCCGATCGTATCGATCTTCGTGGGGACACAGACGCCCGGGGCTGCATCGGAACTATCCGCCGCTTCTGACTTGGCTGTGGGCGACATCGAGTCGAGTGACCTCGCCGATTTTTCCCGCTCGATGTATTGCTCCAACGCTTCTACACGCTTGGCCAACGAAGCCGCGTCCTCGTCGGCTGCAGCCTGGTGAGGCATATCGCCAGCACTTCGCCCGGTGGATGCTGGCTCGCCCGGGCCTGGTCGATCGGGCTCCGACCCGAGGTCGGATACGAC
>DASZZA010000495.1:0-3466 GCA_035545135.1 Lacipirellulaceae bacterium
GTGTTTGTTTCCAACGTGTCCATCCAGCGGCGGCAAAACAAACGGTGCCAGTAAAAGTGGCAGTGTACCGCCCACTGCCAACCCAATGAACGGAATGTGCCAACCGTACTTCGTGCCAAAATACAACCCGGCCGGCACTCCAGCCACCGACGCCAGCGCAAAGCCAGCCATCAGCGAGCCAGTCGCGAGACCTCGGCGCTCTTCCGGAAAAACATCGCCGATGATCGCCATCGACATTCCGCCCAGAATCCCTCCGAACGCACCCGTCACAACACGCGCAACTGCAAGCGCGTGGTAGGTGGGGGCGAGCGCACAACACAGCGTGCCCACAAGAAACCCCGTGTAAAGCACTAGGAATGTCGTTCGCCTCGCAAAGCGGTCGACGATCGACGACGCAATGAGTCCGGCAGCCCCCGCGGCAAACGTGTACGACGAAACAATCAACCCGAATTGGGCCGGGTTGATGTGAAGTGACCGCATCAGTTGCGGACCCAGCGGCATCACGATCATGAAGTCGACGATCGTCGTAAACTGGACCGCGGCCAATATCAACAAGACAAATTGTTCGCGCCGTCTCTCGTACGCTGAATCGCGAACTAAGTTGTCAACCGTCATGATGTCACCCCATCCGGCCGATTTTCATCAACCTGAGAGTGACAACAGCCTAGCCTCTGAGGTTCGCCTCGTAAATTGGCCGGCGGGCCGACTTCCGCTACATCCTGAACGTGACTTGATAGCAGTGCGGCCAACTTCCTCCCGTTTGACATCACTTCCGCTGCGACGAAACGCGCATTACACCTGCAATGGTTCTGGTTCAGCAGCATGTGTTGTCTGAGAAGGCGCAGGCAGGGAAGCCTTCCACCGCGGAATAAACTTTGGGACATGCCGGCGGTAGTACGCGTACTGTTCGCCGAAGTGCGCGAGCAAGTCGCGCTCCTCCAGCAGCGTCGCACCAATCATATAACTCGTCAGCCCGACCGCGAACACCAAATGGCCAATCGTCATCGTCGGCGTCGCCCAAAACGCCACCATGAAACCCACGTAAAGCGGGTGTCGTACATACTTGTAAAACAGCGGCACCCGAAACGGCAATGCCTCGTATTCACGCCCCCGCAAGTGTAGCCAGACCTGTCGGGTTCCGAACAAATCGAAATGATTAATCAGCACACTCGTCAGAGGCACCAGTAGCCAGCCAATCACGAACAAACCCCACATCAAGCCGCGGAAAACCGGCTGCCGCACATCCCACACTATTACATCGATCCCGCGCCATTGCCACATCAGCACGATGGTTACGAGGCACGACAACAACACGTACGTGCTCCGCTCGATCGGCTCCGGCACGATGCGTGTCCAGTACCGTTTGAATCCGGGCCGCGCCATGATCGAATGCTGTGCCGCAAACAGGGCGAGCAGCAACACGTCAATCACGATTGCCGTGCCAATCGGTCCGTCGGCGGCCGAATCAATCGACTTGGGGACCATCAAATTCCCCACGAAGCCAGCCAAGTAAGCGAAGACGCCAAAAAATAATGTGTGAGCAACCGCCCCGTAAGTGAAAAACAACCATCGTCGCATGACAGCACCCTTTGTATCGCAAATGGAATTAAACCGACACAATTCCGGGGCTAACTACGCCCGGTCGGAATACATTATCGAGTGTCCGGCGAGGCAGCCAAGTTGACTTGTGGTACACTCATGGTTGACTCGAAGTAACCCCACGGCATCCAGGCGAAAACAATCAATGAAAGCGCCCACGCGACAACGGCTGATCGACGCGGCTGGTCGCCGCTTTTACCGCGACGGTTTTCGAAACGTCGGAATCGACCAGGTGCTCGCCGATGTAGGCATCAGCAAGACGGCGTTCTACAAACATTTTGAGAGCAAGGAAGACCTGATGCTGGCCGCGCTCGTAGACCACGATCGCTCGATCCAAGAGATGTTTCGCGCGATGGCCCGAGAGCGCGGCGGTCCGACCCCCATCGGTCAGTTACACGCGCTACTCGATGTCGTCGACCACATCGTGCAATCCGACGACTTCCAAGGTTGCATCTTCGTCAACGCCGCCATGGAATTTCCCCTTCAACACGAGCCGGCCCACCGCGCCGCCGCGGCCAGCAAGCAAGCTATTGAAGACATCGTTTGCAATATGGCAGAAGAGGCAGGCGCTGCCGATCCGCGTACGCTTGCCCGCGAGTTGTGCCTCATCATGGAAGGCGCCTACGTCACTCGACACGTTACGGGAAACAAACAAACGGTCGATATTGCTCGCCGAGTCGCACAATTGGTCATCGCTTCCGGCTGCCCGGAGAGCGCAGCGAGTTGCACGGCTTAACTTTCGCAATTCCCCAATTCGCTTACTCAAAAACAAACCGGCGCCATTCGGCTGCCAATGCTAAAGGTGGCAGGCGAACAGGGCCGCTCGCGCGATCGACGTGCGCTTACTTGGGCGTTTTGCGATCTACTTTGATGAAGTGCTTCGCTAGCGCGGCCGCCGTTAGTGCCATCGCGGTCTTGCCTAAAAAGCTATGGAGCAAACCGGTTGCTACTGGCCTACTTGGGCGGCTGCCTTGCCGAATGCGTCGGGATGATTTTGCTGTGCATAGCGGGCGACCGCCGCCACGTCGTCAGAATCCACGCTTCGAGAACGCAAGAATTGAGATTTCATTCTTCGCATTTTGCTTTTGCGCTAAGAAACTTGGCTCCGCCAATGTCGTAGCGGCTTCGTGGCAAACTTGCCACGCCCGTTTCTCACGCAACCGCTGTATCGCGGACCACTTCAATAAGGCCGTGAATAACACAGCAGGCGAGGCGATGGCTGCGAAACCATCGCCTCGCGTCCGAGAATTGAAAACTCAATCTGCAACTCACCTCTTGGAAGACTTATACCCTTCCTTGATTGCTTCCGTCTCGGTCATAAACTTGCCATTCTTCGTTTTTCCATACCAGCGGCTGCCCTCTTTATGGTAGTACTTGGTCGTAAGATTCACCCACACCATACCCTTGTGCGGCGGTGTCTGAGCCGTGCGGCCGACGCTCACTAACGACCGGATCTTTTCGACCGTCGCGGTCGGAATACCGGCCTTCGTTAAATCATCAATCGACTTATACGGCCGACCAGCTACGATTTTCTTGGCGTATGCAGCTCCAATCCCCGGCACCTTTTCGAGCTCCGATTCCTTTGCCGAGTTCAAATCAATTCGTTCAGCCGCCAGGTCAGTTGTAATCGGCTTGGCAACTTTGTAGGGCATCTTCGCGCCAACGGTTACAAGCGATTGGAACTTTTTGATGTTGGCCGCCGGAATTCCAATTTTCGACAGTTCATAGACGGATTTATACGGCCGGCCTGCGATGATCTTCTTCGCGCTGGCAGCTTCGATTCCAGGAAGCTGTTCAAGTTGCGCCGCGGTGGCTGTATTCAGGTCGACAAGAGCCGACTTTATGGCCTCGTTACTTACCTTCTTAT
>DASZZA010000496.1:0-3481 GCA_035545135.1 Lacipirellulaceae bacterium
TGGCCTGCATCGAAGGCGCCGCCGCTGGCCAGTTGAAGGTCGGCTTCTGCCTCGGCGGAAACCTCTTCGGCTCCAACCCCGACGCCAACTTCGCCGCCCAAGCACTCCGGAACCTCGATCAAATCACCTACCTAAGCACGACTCTCAACACCGGCCACGCACATGGCCTGGCGCGCGAAACCATCATCTTGCCTGTCCTGGCGCGCGACGAAGAACCACAACCTACCACGCAGGAGTCGATGTTCAACTATGTTCGCCTCAGTGACGGCGGCCCCCGCCGCCACGTCGGTCCCCGCAGCGAAATCGACGTCATCGCTTCCGTCGCCGATCGCGTCTTCGCGAAGGGGAAAGGCGAAAGAGGAAACGCCGACAACGACTTGTCAAAGCCTGGTAGTTCTCTGCCTTCCCACCTCCCCCTTCGGCCTTCTCCCTTAGATTGGTCCGCCCTCCGCTCCACCGCTCAAATCCGCCAATCGATCGCCCGCATCATCCCCGGTTTCGAAAAAATGGCCGACATCGACCGCACGAAAGAGGAATTCCAAATCGGCGGTCGCACGTTCCACGACCCGCAATTTGCCACTCCCGACGGCCGTGCCCGCATGCACGTGCACGATCTACCCGATTTGGCCAGCACGGGCGGCGCTGAGCTGCGTCTCATGACGATCCGCAGCGAGGGCCAATTCAACACCGTCGTTTACGAAGACGAAGATATCTACCGCGGCGTCACTGGGCGCGACATCATCTTGCTGCATCCCGACGACCTCCGCCGCTTCGAGCTCACCGACGGCGTGCGCATCACCGTCCACGGTCCCGCCGGCTCAATGACCAATATCCGCGCGACCGCATTCCCCTCAATCAAACCCGGCAACGCCGCCATGTACTATCCCGAATGCAACATTCTGGTCAGCCGCACGCTCGATCCGCAAAGCAAAACGCCGGCGTTCAAAGGGGTCGTCATCAGCCTAGAAACAGCTGCCACTTCGACAGACCTGGTCGCACATGCGGAGGTGATTCGTTAGAATGCCAGGATTGGCGATTTCACCGCAATCTTTTCCATTCGGGGGCGAACGATGATGGGCAGCAAGCCGGTCCGCTGCGCCGTGTCGCAATCGCGAGCATGGCTTATTCTTTGGATTGTACCAGCCGTAGTTCTCCCTGCGGCATCAGCTTTTGCGAAACAGCAGCCGGCGGCGGATCCAGTTCACGCGCCGGCCGTCAAAGCGCCAAGCATCGTCTGCTTGCACACCGAATACCTGCCGATAAAGGATAGCGGCGTACCAAATTGGCGACTTCTGCGCGAACTCGGCCGGCAAGCGTTATTGATAGCGGCGCGCGACGAGCTGGGATTGAACACGCGGGATGAAACGCTCGGCGAGATATTCCCGGAATCGGTGAAGCAGAATAAACAGGACCTATTCGTCTTCGTGCGGTGCCAGTTCGATGGCAGCGTGCAATTCCAGCTTTGGCTGGCTGCAAAACCAGGTAAGGTGCTACCCGCCAAGAAGGAACAGCCACACAAGGCCCGCGTCATCCTCAACGAGGTGGAAAAGCTCGAATCCAGGATCCATCATGAGCTGGCCGATAAACTTCGATCGCTCGGTTTTGAGGGCACAGCGAAGCCGCCGAACAAAAAGAATTTGCCGTCGGATTCCGTTGAGGGCCAGCTTCTCGAGATGAACTATGTTTCTCAGTTCGCAGCGGTTCGCGCCGCCCACACGGCGATCGCCGTAAAGGGCGAGTCGCTGGCCTGGCTCGATGTCTTGGCGCGTGGTTATGCACATCTGTCGCTTATGACCGAGCACCATTGGAAGAGCGATACGGAAGTATTTGCCGCGCGCGCATTGCTCTATGCCCAGCGAATGATCATGTCCTATCCGAACAATTGGCAGGCGCACGCCACACGGGCTTACGTCCGCGCCGTCGTCGGCTTGCACGGCGCCGCCCTGAACGAACTCAAAAAGGTCGACGATCTCCGCAAAGTGCATTCCGACGCACCAGCGCTGCCTGGCTGGTTCGACCTTATCGAGCCCTATTGTTCGTTCCAGCGTGAGTCCGTGCAAGCTCTCGGCCAGCAACGCCCGAGTCTGCGGCAACTCGCGCAGCGCCTTTCGTTCGAGCAGGCCCGCGCTTTTGGTGATGAACGCTGGTTTTTCGAATCCGCGAAACAAACGTTGAGCGTTTGCCCGGAAGACTACAGCGTGTCTGCCATGCTTACTGTCGGTGACCCCTCTTTGTCGGTTGGGCGTACGGGGGCCTATTACGCGCCGGCTGCTCTCGCCCATTTTCTACCGCCGCGAATTGCCGCGCTTAAGAGCGTGCCTCAATCCGTTCGCGACTCGGCCGGCGGCAAATCCGCTAATCAAACGGACGAAACAAAAGAGGGCGACAAAAAAGCGAAAGCCAACAATAAGAAGTCCTCCAGCGCCTCTGCCCCGTCGGCCGGTCAATACGCGGCGGCAACCATCCCCATTGTCGAAGCGTTGCGCAACGCCTCCCGCACTGCAGACGACAATGGCGAACCCTCCTGGTCCGCGCTGGGCGAACTCATCTTCGAAGAGCAATTCGTTCAAGCGGCCAACTATTTGAATATTTCCCTCAATGCTACCGAATCGTCGCACGCCGACGAAGTTGCGGCCATGCTGCCAGCGATTAAAGGCCACCGCTACCAGCGATTCATCGAAAGCTTCGCCGTGAACGCCTCGCGCGAACCAGAGCGGTTTCGAGAGATCGTTGGCGACATGCCGATTGTCGATGCGCGCGGAAATATGTCGCCGATGCTGACGCGATGCTGGTATTTGCCCACCGAGACAGGCCACAACTCTCGTGGATGCGACGCTTCGCGCGATGCGTTCTATGATCGAAGCCTCACTTTCAATGGAATGCTTGAAGTGACGAATTCGATATCCGGCACCTGGTGGAATACGTTAGGTCCACAAATGCGAAAGCTTTGGGCCGCCGACTACCGCGCGATTTCGCCCCATTCCCCGCAGGTGTTGCGGATCGAATCCAGCCTGGTCGAGGAGCCCACGTACGAACAGGTCGCGCAATGGGAGTCGGAAGCCGGCGAAGACCCAACCATTTTCGACCGGCTCGGAACGATGTACTATGGTCTCAAGCAATACGACGATGCGGAACGCTGCTATCAGCGATCGATCGCGCTCAGTCCAACGAAGGGCGCCTTCGTCCATTTGGCTTACACCTATCGTGCGGCCGGGCAGGAGGATATGTGGCTCCCCACGCTGGAGCGATTCTTCAAAGTCGAGCCGCTTGGCCTCGAGCAGGCCGCGGTTCATCGGATCATTGCCGACGACTTCATCGACAAAGACAACTTGAAGGAAGCAGAGCCCCACGCTCTCGCGGCGGCCGAAACATGGTCCGCATGGGGTCTCGAACTGGCCAGCCGTGTCGAAGAAGGTTTGGGCCATTGGAATGATTCTGAAAAGTGGATTCGAGAGGAGTCCACGAACTATCCGACCGGCAG
>DASZZA010000497.1:0-3165 GCA_035545135.1 Lacipirellulaceae bacterium
GTCACCTGGTTTGACTTGAACAACTTTGCCGGCAATCAATATTTCGAAATCAACGTTGTGCCCGAGCCGAGCACGATAGCTCTTTTCGGAGGTGTGGCGCTGTACTTGATCGGCCTTTTGCCTCTTCGGCGTAATCGTAAAGGAATAGCATAAGATGAAGATTTCGATCATTTCTTCCATTCCGCCACGCTGCTCGGTCAGGCGGAGGCGTTCGTGCGCTGCAAGTCGATACCCATTGCATGGAGCTTTTACACTTGACGCTGGCGTTCGGTTTTTTTACGGCACACTCGTCCGGAAACGTTGATTTCATTACCGGCGTCCATAGTGAGATCCGCGGAACATTGACGAATATGTCGCACAAGTGACAGATATGGATTTCCACCGTCTGGTCTAACCCTCGCATCCGGCGAACGACATCGATGCGCGAAGCATCTCGGGCATCGAGCGAGAGCAGGTCCACAAGTGCGGTTGTCCGAAGATTGGATTCGAGCAGCGTTGGCAGGACTTAAATCGGCACGAACTTTAGGTACTCACGCTAGACCGCTCAGTGGCCCGTCGCCACAATAGTCAGGGTCGCCGAACGTTTTGATGGGGTGCCCGAACGCGTGTGAAAGCGAGAGCAACAGTCGATTGTGGGGCACATCTTTGAATTTGAGCGAGCGCCCCATCTTGAAGCCGAGGCCACCTCCGACCATCACGAATGGAATGTTGTCGAGCGTGTGCGTGTTGCCTTTGCCCAGCTCATTGGTCCACACGATGGTCGTGTTATCGAGCAGGCTCTCCGTCCCGCCCGGCTCGGGAGTTTCCGAGAGTCGTTTAGCAAGGTAGGCGAGCTGCTCGCAGAACCATTTGTTGATGTTCGTGAGCTTGGTGACGGCGTCCTTATTACTATCCGGCTCGTGCGAAAGCTGGTGGTGACCTTCATTGATGCCGAGCCAGTGCATGTGAGCTTCGCCGACCGAATTGGTGAACTGCAGCGTAGCGACGCGGGCAAAGTCGGCAGCAAAGCTGTTCACCATAAGTTCGATTTGCAGCTTGCTCAACCGAGGCAAGTTGTCGTTTTCTTCCTTAATGCCCGGCTCCAATTTGGGAACCGCGTGCGTTATTTTCCGCTTCGAATCGGCCTTCAGCTCTTGTTCCATTTCGCGCACGAACGTTGCATGCTCCTGGAGTATCTGACGGTCGTCGGCGCTCACCGAACGTTCGACTTTCTTGAAATCTTCTTGCAGATCGTCGAGCACGCTGCCCAGCGCTTGTTCATCCTTCATCCGCCCGTAAAGCTTGGCGAACATCTGATACGGATCGTCGATGGGCGCGAGCGGTTTGTTCGGGCCGGCGTACGACATGCGCGTCCACGTATCGGCACGATCGGGTACCATCACGCCGAATTCGAGCGATCCGAATCGTGTCCGCGTGGCGGGGTTCGATTGCAAGAAGTTTGCTATTTCCTGATCGATCGAGATTCCTTTCGACCAGCCGGCCGGCGTATCGGACCCGCCCTGGATGTTGCCCGGAAACAGCTCCGTACCCGTAAGCAAACAGCCGATGCCGCGCATGTGGTTGTCGCCGTCCCCGCGGATCTTGTCGGAAATTCCTTTCACAATCAGCGCCTGGCTTTTGAACGGCTCCAGCGGCTTCAGGCTTTCTTTCAGCGTAAACTTGTCGCCCACTTCGTGTGGCCAGAAGTTTTTTGGGATGACGCCGTTGGGGCTGAACATGATCACCAGACGACGGCGACGCGTTATCTTGCTCGCTGCATAGCCAAAACTCGGGAGGTTGAGCACAAAAGGCACAGCAGCCGCACTGATGCCGAGCTGACGAAGGAATTCGCGGCGAGAGGCGTAAGTGGTCATGGCGAACCTCCAGATTTTCGTCAGGCACAGCCTGACCTACTTCGGCATCGCGCTGGTGGCGACGATATCGATCAAAAGCGTCTGAATATTGTAATCGCTATTTGCGAACGATTGCTGCAAGTCGTGCAAACAATTGGGGCCGTAAGCACGAATCGGTTGTTTGATGGTGTGCTGGAACAGCTGTTTGACAAACGCGTCTTGCGATTCTTCGCTGGAAGCGAGAAATGCCGCCAGGTCCTTTTCTCCGTCGAATTTCTCCACTTTGCCCGATTCCGTCTGGTAGCTCCCGGTCGCATCGACGGCCTGCTTGCGGTCCGTTGCCCGGTACCGGCCGATGGCGTCGAAGTTTTCCATCGTAAAGCCGAGCGGGTTGATCATACCATGGCAACCCTGACACGCTTCCGGCTGCGTTTGCAACGCAACACGCTCGCGGGTCGTCAATCCGGCATGCAGCTCGGGCGACAGCGGCGTTTGCGCTTTCGGCGGCGGTCGCAGCACGCGACCCAACACGTTGCGCGTCACGAAAACACCGCGATGAATCGGAGAACTGGCGTTCGTATAAGCCAGGCTCGCAAGTAAATATGGATGCGAAAGGATGCCGGCCCGATGTTGCGGCTCGAAATCGACCTTTTCGAACGACGCACCGGCCGGCAGTTGGGCGCCGTAGACCTGGGCCAACCGGCCGTTAAAATAAACAGCGTCGCTTAGCATGAATTGGCGATAATCGGCCGAGTTGCTGCTGAGCATGTCGTCGATCGATAGTTCGATCGAGGTACGCAGGTCCGAAATCACCTCTGGCGTAAATTCGGGATAGAGCTTCGGATCCTTGGAAAGATCGCGCGGCTGAGCGATCTTCAACCAGCTTAGAAAAAAGTCTCGCAGCTTCGACCGCGTCCGCATGTCGGGTAGCATCCGCCGCAGCTGCTCGACGACTTCATCGTGAGTGGCCAGCTTACCTTCCGCCGCGGCCGTTTCCAGCGGCCGATCGGGCAACGAGTCCCATAATCCGAACGAGAGGCGAGCCGCCGTGTCGAATTCATTTCCCGGCGCTCCTCCGACCTCGCGATACAAGAACCGCGGCGACTTGAGCACGAGCAGCACTACCCGTTTAATGGCTGCGATCGAGTCGGCAACCTTGGCAAACTGGCGGTCGATATAGAGTTGCTTTTGCGCTTCAGCTAAGGGGCGGCGAAATGCCCGCTCGGCGAACCGAACGCAGAATTTACGAAGCAACGGTTTGCTTTCAGGGTTTTCCGCATTGGCTGCCGCCAGTTGATCCAAATGATCCGTCACATAGCTGGCGACTTCGATC
>DASZZA010000498.1:0-2726 GCA_035545135.1 Lacipirellulaceae bacterium
CATTCGGCGTACATCCCATACGCCGCCCAAAGGCCTAATTCGAAGAAGGGGCGGTCTTCGTCGAGCAAAAGGGCCAATCGTTCGCGTACGGGCAAGCGGCTGTGCCGGCGCTGGCGTTCTTGTCCTTCTGCGCCTCCGCCCAGGCGAAGCGTTTCTTCTTCGCGGAAGAGATCATCGGTGATGTCGCGTAGTGACGGCACAAGCGTTAATTCGTTACGAGGTTCTTTCCTGATACAACGGGTCCGAGGGCTCGGCAGAGCTCGTCGATGCCTTCGCCGCGCGCGACGGAGGTCGCCAATACCGGGACGACCGGTCCGTGCGCCGACCGCAATTGCTTCGTTACGTCGGCGACCATCTGTTCGCTGCCGGGCAGATCACATTTGTTGACCACGATCGTATCGGCGATCTCCAGGATACCGGCTTTTTCCCATTGCAATTCGTCTCCGGTTTTTGGTTGTAGCACAAGGACCACGGCATCGGCTACCGAGCGGACGGCCACATCGCCCTGTCCGGTACCCACTGTTTCGACGAAGATGCGATCGAAGCCGAATGCTTTCATAAGGTCGAGCATGCGCTCGATGTTGACAGCGACGCCTTGTTGGCCGGCAGCGGTGGACAGACTGCGGATGAATACACGGTCGGAGATCGAACAGCTAGCGATGCGGCAGCGGTCGCCCAAGAGTGCGCCGCCAGTGATGGGACTTTCGGGATCGCACGCGAGCACGCCAAGCGATTCGCCCCGCGCGGCGAAGTGCGAGGTCACGGCGCCTAACAAGCTGCTTTTGCCGACGCCGGCACTGCCGGTGATGGCGATAACCGGCGGCTGGCTACTCCTGAGTTTGGTGAGGGCGGCAGTTATCGATTCGGTTTCATCACCTCTGGCAGCCAACGTAAGCAACCTCGACAGTGCTGCACGGTCGCTCTGCGTCAGCCGCCGTACGAGTATAGGGACGTCGTTGATCTGAGCACTACTTAGCATGGAGTTGGCTATCAATCCCGTGAAGTCAGACTAGTGCGCGTGGCTCGTCAGAAAGTCGACGATACTTTCAATCGACGCGCCGGCTCCAAAACATTCTTGCACACCCATTTCCTTGAGCTTCTTCTGATCAGCGTGCGGAATGATTCCGCCGACGATCACGCCGACATGGGCCAAGTTTCGCTTACGAAGGGCGTCGATCAGTTGTGGAATGAGCGTCATGTGAGCCCCGTTCAATATACTGATTCCCAGCCAATCAACGTCCTCATCCTGTGCTGCCTGGGCCACTGATTCTACCTGCTGCCAGAGGCCACTGTAGATCACGTGAAAGCCGGCGTCGCGCAAGCCGCGCGCGATGACTTTCACGCCCCGATCATGGCCATCGAGGCCAATCTTGGCGAGCAGCACGCGTTGGGGAATCGTTTGTTGATTCACGGCAAAAATCACCATGCGGCGGACGTACGGAAGCGGCCAAACACATCGGCTAACGCATCCATGCATTCTTGCACCGTGGCCCGATTGTCGGCGGCTTCGAGCAACGCAGGCATAATGTTCTCTCCTGCATCTGCAGCTCTTCGCAACTGATGGAGCGCCCGCAATACCTCGTTCGCACCGCGGGCGTGTTTGATCGCTCGGAGTGATTCGACTTGCGCCGCTTCCTTGATTGCATCGACTTCCATAATGGGAATAGGCTCATTGTCCGACTGTTGGAATGCATTCAAAGCGACGACCAGCTTCTGTCCCCTTTCGATTGCCCGTTGTTGGGCGAAGGCCGCGTTGGCAATCTCGCGGCGGAAGTAGCCGCTTTCGATCGCAGCGATCATGCCGCCGTGTTCGTCGATTGCGCGGAAGTAGCTGTTGGCTTCATCCTTCATTCGGCGAGTGAAGCTTTCAACAAAGTAACTTCCACCTAGCGGGTCCACGGTGTTCGTAACTCCCGTTTCGTGTGCTAACACCTGCTGGGTACGCAATGCCAAGGTCGCCGCATGTTCGCTCGGCAGAGCCAGCGTTTCGTCCATCGAGTTGGTATGCAGCGACTGGCATCCACCCAGCACGGCCGCGAGTGCTTGATACGCTACGCGTACCAGATTCACCTGCGGCTGGTTGGCTTGTAAAGTACAACCGGCCGTTTGAGCGTGAAAGCGCAGTTTCCACGAGGTTGCCGATTGTGCGCCATATTGGTCGCGCATCAACTCGGCCCACAGTGCGCGGGCCGCGCGGTACTTGGCGACTTCCTCGAACAGGTCGTTGTGGGCGTTGAAGAAGAAGCTCAGCCGCGGTGCAAAGTCGTCGATCGCCAGGCCGCGTGCCAGACACTGCTCGACGTAATGGCGGCCGTCGGCGAGCGTGAAGGCCAGTTCTTGAGCTGCGGTGGAGCCCGCCTCGCGGATGTGGTAGCCGCTGATCGAAACGGTGTTCCACTTCGGTACGTGGGCCGTGCAATAAGCGATGGAGTCGACGACCAGCCGCACGGAAGGGGCAGGCGGAAACACGATTTCGTTCTGAGCGTGAAATTCCTTGAGGATATCGTTTTGAATGGTGCCGCGGAGTTCGCGCCAATTAAAGCCCCGCGCGCGGGCTGCGGCCAGATAGAATGCCATGATGACGGCGGCCGGCGCGTTGATTGTCATGGACACCGAAAATTGGCGCAGATCGATCTGGTCGAATAGCGCGAGCATGTCGTCGATGGTATCGACGGCGACGCCGAGTCGTCCGACCTCGCCGGCGGAGCGCGGGTCGTCGCTGTCGA
>DASZZA010000499.1:0-7619 GCA_035545135.1 Lacipirellulaceae bacterium
CCCCTCGCCGATCAGGTTGTACGCGAGGACGGTAAGGAAGATGGCCAGGCCGGGAAAGACGATCAGCCACCACATTTGCAGGTTATCGCGTCCTGCCTCGAGCAATGCCCCCCAGCTTGGGTTTGGCGGCGGAGCGCCGAAGCCGAGGAAACTGAGCGCGCTTTCGATCAGGATGGCCGAGGCGATGCCGAAGGTGATCGGTACGAAAACGGGCGCCAGCCCGTTGCGGAAGATGTGGCGAAACATGATGCCAAACCAATTGACGCCCAGTGCGCGGGCGGCAGTGACGAAATCGGCCTCGCGGAGCCGGATGAATTCGCCGCGCATAAGCCGGGCGATGCCCGTCCAACTTGTCAGGCCGAGGACGGCCATCAGGTGCCAGATGGTTGGGTGTTCCAGCACGGCGATCAGCGCGAGGATCAACACCAACGGCGGGATGCACATCACTAACTCGATTAGCCGGCTGAGCAGCATGTCGATCCAGCCGCCAAAGTAGCCGGCCAGTGCGCCGAACGTGATACCGATGGCCCCGGCGATGCCCATGGAGACGAAACCAACGAGCATCGCGGTGCGCGTGCCGTGGACCATTTCGGCAAACACATCGACGCCGGCGCGCGTGGTGCCAAACCAGTCGACGCGGCTGGGGTGACCCTTGTCGCGCGTGGGGTTTGCCGGCCGATCGGGCCACTCACCCGCGCGCACACGGCGATACGGGTCCTGATACACGAGCGGCCAAATGGCCCAACTGTTGGGGTCTTTCTTTTCTAAGTTGCCCGGATAAACGCCGCGGAAGTGATCCCGGCGGAAGATCGGGTTTTCCCAACCGCGATAGAAATAGCCGAGGCAGGGAAAGTAAATGTGTCCTTTGTATTTGCACACGACGGGTTTGGTGCCGGCGATGGCGGGGGAGAAGATCGCCACGAGCGCCATGAAGGCGACGTAAGCGAGCGCGACCATGGCCAGCTTTCGTTGACGGTAGCGGCGCCATGTCTCGGCCCAGAAGCCGCGCGAACCCTGGGTGCGCGTTTCTAACGGACGCTCGACGGGGGCGGGTGCCGGTTCCAAATTGGGGACGGTACTCATACGAGATGCGAATTTGACGAGTGAGCAGCGACAGTTAGGGTGGGACGTTATTCCAGGGTGACGCGTGGGTCTACGACAGCGTAGCAAATGTCGGCCAGGAGTTGTCCGAGCAAGGTCAAAACGGAGAACATGAGCAACAATCCCATCAGTACCGGATAGTCGCGCATGCGAATCGATTCAAAGAACAGCTTGCCCATCCCAGGCCAGCTAAAAATCTGTTCGAGGATAATGCTGCCGCTGAGCAGAGCAGGCAACTCGAGGCCAATCAACGTAACTAGCGGAATCAGCGTATTGCGGAACGCGTGATGGACCAGAATGCGCCACTTGCCAACGCCTTTGGCACGGGCCGTGCGAATGTAGTCTTGGCGAATTACTTCTTGCATGTTGGCCAAGATGAAGCGGCTGTAATACGCTAGCGCGCCGTAGGTGAAACATAAGACGGGCAAGAAGGCGTGGCGGAACAGGTCGATGAATTGTTGGCCGACCGACATTTGCGAAAAATGATCGCTCGTCATGCCGAATAGCGGCAATTCGAAGACCGTTCCTTGGAGCTTTATCGCGAAGAATACCTGTAGCCCCAGCGCGGCAACGAACGATGGCAGCGAATACAGCATGTAGAGCAACAAGCTGACGGTCCGTTCGTCCCACCGGCCATTGCGGGCTGTGGCGTACAGGCCCAACGGGATCGCGAGCAAATACGACAGCATGAGCGACGAAATAGTCAGCAACAACGTCGGGCCGATTCGTCGGCCGATGACTTTGGCCACGCTGGCGTGCTGAGTGAAGGAGTCGCCCAAATCGCCGTGGAATAGATTTCCCAACCATTTGGCGTACGAAATATACCACGGATCGTTGAGCCCATACATCTGGCGCATACGGACCAAATCTTCAGGTAGCACGTGCTTGCCGGGCTCCATCATTGATAGCCGCACCAACAGTGGGTCGCCGGGCATCAGTCGGATGAGGCCGTAGACGAAGAACGTGATGAGCAGCAGCGTCATTAACCCCAACAGGATTCGGCGAGCAATGTAGTAATACATGGTGCTGACACCCTGTCGCGCTACTGAATTCTTACGAATTCAGAGTTTTGCTGATTGTTACGAGACGGTTATTCACCTAGGGACGTTAACAAAACCCCGCCTTCCTCTGGGAGACGGCCGGGGTGAGGGAGCGTTGGAATCGATTCTGTTTGAGTTCCTCAGGTCAAGTGACCACTTCAATCTGATTGGAGTGCGCAATGTGATTTGGTGTTTGTGAAAGTTTTTGAGCACTGATCGCCGTCGGTTACTCCAAAGGAGTTACACACTCGATGGCAAGACTCGTGTGTAGCGATTTCGGCGTAATCCCGTCTTGCATGTTCGTTTATCCAGGGTGCAATTCCGGCGTGACGGAATCGCACCCTGGGCTTTGGAGTGGAACTGCATCGCAGTTCGTTCGCGCAGTGTGTAAACGCGCCGCCGACACAACACGATGCATTGGAATCACTTGAGTAAAGTTCGCACCCGTTTATTACGAATTCGGCGATGCTACCCACATGACTCTCCAAACTTTGATGTCTCGTTAGTAATGGACTGGCATCCACAGGGAGCCGAAACCAGGGCTGTAGTCATAGGGTCCTCGCGGGCTGAAGCGGTAGCCGCGGAGCGACTTGCTAAATCCGTAAAAGCTATTTTGGTCGTACAAAAACATGTACGGCTGATCTTCGTAGATGAGGTTTGCGATCTGGCCATAGATTTCGGCGCGTTTCGCGGGATCGAACTCCTTCATACCGAGTTTGAACAACTGGTCTACTTTCGGGTTAGAGTACGAGCCGAAATTGCGTTCCTTGCCGGTGCCGAAGATATTTTCTTCGAGGTAGGGATCGGTACCGGTGCCCCAACCGCCCATCTCGGCCTCAAACTTTTTGTTTTGGATGCGCTCGATTAACACGGCCGACTCAAGCGGCACGACGTGACAGAGAATGCCGATACTGTCCAGGTACTCGCGAAACAGGTTACAGATGTCGACGCGGTCGGGCTTTTGGGCGACCATGAGATCGAATTCAAAGGGAATCCGCTGGCCGTTGACTTCTTTGTCGCGAATACCGTCGCCGTCACTGTCGACCCAACCGGCTTCGTCAAGCAGTTGTTCCGCCTTGTCGAGGTCCTGGTGATATAGCGGCAACGGATGCTTGGGATACATCCACGCATCCGGCGCGAAGATTCCGTGACACCGTGGATACAGTCCGTAGCACAAGTCGTTGATCATCTCCTTGTAGTTCATCGTGTAGGCCATCGCGCGGCGAACGCGGACGTCCTGGAAGAACGGCGTCTTCAGGTTCCAACCGATGTAGAAATAGAGCCATTCGTTGCCGTAGGCTTTCGTGTTTTTGGCGTAGAAGTCGTTGCCGGACGTCTGGGTTTCCCACTGTTCGGCTTCTAGCTCGCCTTCGTCGATTCGGCCCGACTTGAGCGCGAGCAATCGAGTGTTGCCGTCCTCGATGATGTGGAAACGGATTTCTTTGAAGTACGGCTTGTCGCGCACTTGTTTGCCATTGTGCATGAAATAGCTGTCGCGGCGACGCAGTACGATTTCGGAGCCCCGGCTCCACTTGGCCAGCTCGTAAGGCCCCCCCACCACCGGATGTAGTTCTTGCCGGACATGGTAAGCACTGGTGGTAAGCGTTGGATCCTCCGCGATCGACTTTTCGTAGATATGCTTGGGTATGATCGAGAAGTTCACATCCCATACTCCCGTTGCCAGAGCCGCTTTGTGGAAGAAGACAACCGTGTGGTCGTCGTAGGCTTGGACCCAGCGCAACTGGTCGGCACCGGAGCGCATTGCGGGCACGGGCACTTTCGAGCTCATGATCGTTTTGAATGAGAACTCCACGTCGTATGCCGTAATTGGCTTGCCGTCGGACCACGAGAGGTCGTCGCGCATCACGACTTTGTCCATCATGTGGTCCTGGCTGGTTTGCCAGGAAACGACCGTATCCGTAGTGGCGAACGGCATCATGTTCCAATCGAAGCCGAACAGACCAAATCCCGTGAGACCGGTAACCTGGAATTCGGCGATACTGTTTATGAGGATCGGGTTCGTCGTGCTGATATCCATGATCAGCCCGCGGCTGATCGGTGCGTTGTAATCGACGCCTGTTCCGCTTTCAGGGGCGAGCACCGAGAGCGCGCTGAGAATCTTGCGATTTGCTTCCGGCGACGTGTTCCGCATGCTGAGGGCTTCTTTGAGCGAGACTAGCTGCGGCTCGTGTTCTTTTTTATAGGCGCGCAGCCTCGCCAGCGCATCTACCACTGGCTGGTTTTGCCAGTGGGCCGTTTTGTCCAGCTCAGCCAACGGCGGCGGAGTAAACGGTTTAACGAGGTCGCCGAGCTCGAACGGCTCGGTCGTGGATGACGTCGTCGGAGCGGCTGAATCGACCGCTTTGGAAACGCTTTCTTTCCCGCTGCAGCCGGCGACGGATGCAATCAACAACAGGCATACGGTGGAAGCGGATATTCGCGCGAGACACATCACAGACGACGCTTCCCGACCGCAGCCGGTTTGAATGCGTGCATTGGATTCATCGATTGACGATTGTCGACGCAGCGTAGGCAACCTGGCATGCTTGCTGCCTTGCCAGCACTTCGACGGAAACTAACGCTATCGAATGATTTACGACGCGTCAACGACAGTCAAGAACGCATGAGTAGGTTAGTAAGTGAGTAAGCGGAAGTAAGTAGACGCGATAGCGAATCGCGACTACTTTCCGGCTCTAAATTTCCACCTACTCATTTGCTCACCTACTCATCGACTCGCCTGCTCCTGCTAGCAGCCGCATCGAATGGTGAAACCATGTTGCCCCACTTGCGGCACGATTGCTAAGCTACCGCCCCTTCTCTCGCGGGGGCAACCATTGGTTCGTTGAGGCAATCATGGTAGATCGGCGCGTTCGACCGGCGACTTGCACATTGTTGGCGTTCACGCTCTGCTACTTGCAAGCGGCACGAGTGCGTGCGCAGCGGTACACATCCCCAAGCCCGCCGCTGCCCAAGTATCATTCTGAGTTAACGCCGGCAATTCAGAGACAAAGTCCCGAGGCGTACGATTCGCAAATGACTCTGCAGCGAAACGGGACTCGCCAGGGTAAGCAGCCACCGTCTCAGATTGCCACGGGAACGCAATCGACGCCGCAATCTCAAACGGTCGGCGACTCGGGGTTAAGATCGATCGAAAAGCTCGATCCCGAGAAGCGGGCCGAATTCTTGAAACTGATCGGCGCCAACTGGATCTGGTCGCCCGCCTATCCGAAGGACGAAGTGCCGGTTGGCGACTGCTATTTTCGCAAGACGTTTCAGATCACTCAGGCCGAATTCGCGCAGGTGCACATTGCGTGCGACAACGAGTACGAACTGTACGTGAACGGTCAACTGGCAGGCCGCGGCAAAGACTGGCGTCGGATGGACGTTCACGACATTCAGAAATTACTCGTTAGCGGCACGAACGTCGTCGCGGTGAAGGCCACAAACACCGACGCAGGGCCGGCCGGACTGGTCGCTCGCGTTCTGGTGAAGGAGCACGGGGGCACATTTGAAAGTTTTTCGTCCGATGCTACTTGGCGGACGAGCGTCAAAGTGCAGGCGAATTGGGATCAGATAAGTGCCCGCGACGCCGACTGGCTTCCGGCCAAAGTTTACGGCCCGCTCGGCGGCGTGCTGCCCTGGGGCGACGAGGTCGTGATTGCCGAGGAAGGCTCTCGCTTCTTGACCGACCCAGAATTTGTCGTCGAGCGCCTCGTGACCGACGAGCAGGCCGGCTCGCTGATCACGATGACGTTCAACGCCAACGGCGACATTCTGGCTTCGCGCGAAGGTGCCGGACTATACCTCATTCGCGACAAGGACAAGGACGGAAAGTTCGAGACCGTCGAGTCGTTTTGCTCTGAAGTCAAAAATGTCCAAGGCGTTTTGTCGCTCGGGAGATGCGTTTACGCGGTAGGCGACGGACCGGCGGGCGGCGCCCTCTACCGAATCGTCGATTCCGATGGCAATGGACATAGCGACAGCGTTGAAGCGATCGTTAAATTTCGCGGCGTGATCGGCGAGCACGGCCCTCACAAGGTACATCTCGGCCCCGACGGTTTGCTTTACCTCCTCTCTGGTGACTTTGCGCAAGTGGCAGCTCCGATTGCGCCGCGTAGTCCGTACTCCGTCACCTACGAAGGCGATTTGGTGCGACCGCGTTACGAAGACCCGCAAGGACACGCCGCAGGTGTGCCGGCGCCGGGTGGAACCATCCTCCGTACCGATGCCAATGGCAGCTTCGTCGAAATGGTCGCCGGCGGATTTCGCAATCCGTACGACTTCGCGTTCCTGACTGACGGAGAACTGTTCACCGCCGACGCCGATATGGAATGGGATATTGGCGCACCATGGTATCGGCCTACTCGCCTCGTGCACGTTACGCCGGGCGGTGAGTACGGTTGGCGCAGCGGCTGGGCGAAGTGGCCAGCCTATTATCTCGATAGCCTGCCGCCTACGACCGATACCGGACCGGGCTCGCCCACCGGTGTCGTTTACTACGACAGCAATGCGTACCCGCCGCGGCTGCAGCACACGTTGTTCGTGGCCGATTGGGCACAGGGAAAGATCGATGCCTTTAAGCTGGAGCGCAGTGGGGCCACCTACAAAGCCAAGGTCTCGACATTTCTCAAGGGCCGGCCGCTCAACGTCACAGCGCTGGACGTCGGCCCGGACGGAGCGCTTTACTTTGCAACCGGCGGTCGTGGCACGGACGGCGGAATCTATCGAGTCCGTTGGACCGGCCATGTGCCGCCGAAAACTATTCGTTTTGGCCATGGCATTCAGGAAGCACTCGATCAGCCCCAACTCGATAGCGATTGGGCACGTACGCGCATTGCAAACGTCAAAAACGGATTAGGCGACCGCTGGCAGACGGAGTTGGAACGCGTCCTGACCGACAAACGCAACACGTCCCGCGACCGCCTGCGGGCAGTTGATTTGCTCACTTATTTCGGGCCGTTGCCAAGCGCCGCGCTCCTTACGCAATTGTCACACGACGACGATGCGGCCATGCGCGTGAAAGCCATTCGTTTGATGAGCGTTCGCTCTGACGCGAAGTTCGCTCAGCCCCTGTCTCACGCACTACGAGACAATGATCCCTGGGTCCGTCGAGTGGCGTGTGAGGCGATCGCCCATCGCGGCACGGACGCCCCGGTGTCCGTCCTCATTGGTTTGCTGAACGACGACGATCGATTTGTTGTATTCGCGGCCCGCCGCGCCTTGGAAAAAATGCCCGCTACGGACTGGCAAGAACAAGTGCTGTCAGCCGAGGCACCGCGGCCATTCCTGCAAGGTGCGGCCGGTTTGATGGCCGCCTATCCATCGCCAGACGTCGCACGCCGAATTCTATCGCGCTGCGAAGCGATGTTGCGAGGCGACGTGAACGAGCCGGGCCAAAAGCCGGGCGACATTAGCGATGCAACGTACCTCGACCTGCTGCGCGTGATCGAGCTTGCACTCGATCGCGGCAAGATTTTG
>DASZZA010000500.1:0-5492 GCA_035545135.1 Lacipirellulaceae bacterium
CTTCCGCACAATTGGAAGTGCGGCATGTGTAACTCCTACGGAGTAACCGAAGCGATCGGTTGGCGGTCCCAGGGTGCGCGGCTGCGCCGCGACCCCGGGCTTTGGAGTTGAACCGCTTCGCGGTTCGGATTGGGAGTTGAATCGCTGGGCTTTGGAGTTGAAGCGATTGGCGGTAGGAATTCAGGGTTGAAGCGGCTGGCGGTATGAGTGTGCTGTCGTCGGGGCCCGAGTTCCGGTGAGCGTGGCTCACCGGCTATTGAGCATGCATTTAAGAGAATTGGTCGAGCGCGATCGCAGCCGATGCAAGCTGCTGGCGGTGGCATCACTCTGTCGCTATGGACGTTTGGGGGGCCGGTCGCTATTGTTCCGCCCGCTCATCTGGGTTGCTTTTACCAATCTTTTCGAAGTTGGCCGGGGTACTAATGTGCCCGCGGAGTAGGCTTACGAATTTTGGCTGGGTGGCGGGTGTCGACTGCTCGTTTAGCGGTTTGTGGAAGCGGCTGAGTTTGGCGGTGCTAGATTCGGCGTTGCCGCCGACGCTAAACGGGATGTCGACGCCTGGCATGCGGCGCCTTTTCTGTTGACATGCTCAATCGAGCTCGTGATCTGATATTGCCGATTGCCATAATCACCAGCGTATTGGTGATTATGGTGCCGTTGCCGGTTGCGCTGATGGACTTGCTGCTGGCGGCGAATATCACGGTCGCGGTTCTGGTGCTATTGACGACGATTTACGTGCGGCAGCCGCTGGAGTTCAGCGTGTTTCCGTCGCTGCTGTTGGCGACGACGCTGGCACGGCTGGTCTTGAATGTGGCGACGACGCGATTGATTCTCACGCGCGCGGGGCAGGATGGCGTGAATGCGGCCGGGCACGTGGTATCGTCGTTTGCCGACTTTGTGGCGGGGGCGAATATCGTTGTTGGCATCATCATCTTCATCATTATCGTTGTGATTCAATTCGTGGTGATCACGAAAGGCGCTACGCGCATCAGCGAAGTGGCGGCGCGGTTTGCGTTGGACGGCATGCCGGGCAAGCAGATGGCGATCGATGCTGATCTGAACGCGGGCATCATCGATGAGAGAGAGGCGCAGGCGCGGCGGCAGGAGATTACGCGGCAGGCGGATTTTTATGGGGCAATGGACGGTGCCAGCAAATTCGTGCGCGGCGACGCGATTGCGGGCATCATCATCACGCTGATCAACATCGTGGGCGGACTCATCATCGGGATGGCCGAGTTTCATATGTCGTTGTCGCAGGCGGCGAAGGTGTATACGCACCTGACGATCGGCGATGGGCTCGTGAGCCAGGTGCCAGCGTTCTTGATTTCGTTGGCTGCCGGTTTGTTGGTGACACGCAGCACGCAAAAATCGAACATGCCTCGGGAGTTCTTGCAACAGATATTCTCGCGGCCGCAGGCGCTGACGGTAACGGGCGGCTTCCTGGCGATTCTGGTGTTCACGAGTTTGCCGCGGTTGCCGCTGCTGACGTTGGGCGGAGCGTGCCTTGGGCTTGCTCGGATGATGACGCGGCGTGAGTCGGAGGCGGCGGAGACGGCGGTGCAGCAGGCAGAGCGCGAGAAGAAGAGCAAGCAAACGGAGGAGCGGGTTGAGGATTTTTTAACTGTCGATCCGATGGAGATCGAGCTGGGCGTGGGACTGATCCGGCTGGCGGACCCAAACCGGGGCGGCGATTTGCTGGACCGGGTGCAGCGCGTGCGGCAGAACATCGCGGGCGAGATTGGCATTCTCATGCCGAAGGTTCGCATTCGCGACAACATGCGGCTGGAGGCGACGCACTACCGGATCAAGATTGCGGACATTCCGGTCGCCGAAGCGGAAATTCAGCCAACGCAAATGCTGGCGATCGATTCGGGCGTGACCACGGGACAAGTGGACGGCATTCCGACAAAGGACCCGGCCTTCGGGTCGGACGCGAAATGGATCAACCCAGGTCTGGCAGACCAGGCCGAGATGTACGGGTACACGGTTGTCGAGCCGGGGGCGGTTCTGGCGACGCATTTGACGGAAGTGTGCCGGCGGCATGCGGACGAGATTCTTACGCGCGATGCGACGAAGCATTTGGTCGACGAGCTGAAGACGACTTCGCCGACGGTGGTGAGCGAGTTGATTCCGAACGTGATGCCGCTCGCGGAAGTGCAAGGCGTGTTGCATCTGCTGTTGCGCGAGCAGATATCCATTCGCCAATTGAGCGTGATTTTGGAAACGTTGGGCGACTACGCACCGCGATCGAAGGACCCGATTTTGCTTACGGAGTACGTGCGGCACCGGCTGGCGCGGCAGATTTGCACGCGGTATCGCAATGCGGAGGGCGAGCTGTATGTGGTGGCCTTCGATCCGGCGCTCGAGGACAAGATTCGTGCTGGTTTCGAGCATACGGAGCGGGGGCTGTTCATTCGGATGTCGCCGCAGAGCGTGGAAGCGACGTGCCGGGCGATTAGCGCGGAGGTTACCAAGCTGACGACGCGGAGCCATTCGCCGATCGTGTTGGTGAGTCCACAGATTCGCGCGGCGGTGAAGCGGCTGACGGAAAATCATTTGCCGCAATTGATTGTGCTGAGTTTCAACGAAGTGACGCGGGATACGAAGATTGTGACGATGGGAATGGTGACGGACGGGAAGGTGTAAGGCGTAAGTAGGAAGTCATAAGTGTCGGACGACGACATTACGACTGCGTCTTATGCCTTTTACTTACGACTTAAGCCTTACGACTTATACCTATGGATATCAAAACCTACCGAGCGAAAACGATGCGGGATGCGCTGGAGTTGGTTCGGCGCGAGTTGGGGCCGAGTGCGGCGGTATTGCATACGCGCGAGGTGAACAGCGGTCCGCTTCGGCGGTTGGTGTTTGGGCGGAAGTACGAGGTGGCGGCGAGTGCGGGGGTGAATGTGCCGAGCAGGCTGCCGGTGGGAATGGCGGACGTAGCGGGGCGCGAGGAGCGAGGCGCGAGTGACGAGGGGCGAGGAGCGAGGAGCGCGGAGCGACGGGTAGCGTTTAGCGTGGGCGGCGACGCCGAAGCTGGCACGAAAAGGTTCGACGTGGCCGCCGACGCCAATCTCTTTGACGATTACCGGACGCGGTATCGGGATGATTTTCGGCGGCAGGTTTCGGGGCAGCTGGATGAGCTGCATGCGATGGTGGAGAAGTTGTGCGAGCATGCGGCATTGGCGCCGGCGCATGATCTGCCGGAGGCACTGTTTCACGTGTTTACGAATCTGATCGAGGCGGAGGTGGATGAAGGGATTGCCCGAAGTTGGATCGATCGGTTGCGCGATGAGGGGGCGCCGCGGTCGACGGAGGATGGGGCGACGGCGATGAGTCGTGTGGTGGAATACTTGAAAGCGGAGATTTCGGTCAGCGGTCCGATTACGACAGACCCGAACAAGTGCCGGGTGGTGGCGCTCGTGGGTCCGACGGGCGTGGGAAAGACCACGACGATCGCGAAGCTGGCGGCCAATTATCGATTGCGTGAGAAGCGACGCGTGGGGTTGATCACCGTGGATACGTATCGCGTGGCGGCGGTGGAGCAATTGCGGACGTATGCCGACATCATCGATCTGCCGATGGAGGTGGTGGCCACGCCGCGCGAGATGCGTGAGGCGGTAGCCCGGATGAGTCATTTGGATCTGGTGTTGATGGACACGGCGGGCCGCAGTCCGAGAGATGAGGTGAAGATTCAGGAGCTGAAGTCGATGCTGGCGGAGGCGGAACCGGACGAAGTGCACCTGGTGTTGAGCAGCACGGCCGGGGCGAAGAGTCTGATCAACACGGCGGAGCGGTTTGCGGAAGTGGGAACTACAGCGCTGCTGCTGACGAAGCTCGACGAAGCTCAGAGCTTGGGGCATTTAGTATCGCTCGTGCGCTCGGTGCGGCTGCCGGTGAGTTACCTGACGGACGGGCAGAACGTGCCGGATGATATTCGTGTGGCAGAAGCGGTCGACGTGGCAGGGATGTTATTGGGGAGCGGGGCGTAAGGCGTAAGGCTTTAGGCGTTAGGTGGGGTTGTTGCGAGTATCAAGCAACCACTATCGACGAATCACATTCATGTCTGATCAGGCGGCAAAACTGCGAGAGTTGAAGCAGGCGGCGACGATCGGACTGTACGACGGCGATGCTGGGCCCGGAGTGCCGATGATTGTGGTGGCGGGGGCGCGCGCAGGAGTTGGCGCTACGACGGTGGCGGTGAACCTGGCGGCGACGCTGGCAGATCGCACGGAACAAGTGCTGATCGTGGATGCGGCGGAGCATCGCAATGATCTGGCGGAAGTGGCGGGTGTTGAGCGGGACTTGGAATTCTCGATGGCCGAGGTGCTCGCAGGCAAGTGTAACATTACGGATACGATTGTGCAGGGGCCAGCAGGATTGCAGGTGTTGGCCGGGCGTGGCGGAAGCTCGCTGAGTCGCAGGCGCGAGTTGCGCAAAGATTTGTCCGGCACGGGCGGGTACTCGCGAGTCGCGCAGCAGCAGTTGCTCTCGCAAATTGATCGATTGCGGGGGGAGATTGATCTCGTGGTGATCGATGCGGGTTGCGGATTGACGGCATGGACTCGGCGGTTTTGGCTGCAGGCGCAACTCGTTGTGCTCGTGACGACGACGGAAGATGCCTCGCTTTTGAACGCGTACGCGGCGTTGAAGCTTAGTTCAGCAGACGGCATTCGGCCAATGACGCGACTGCTGATCAATCGAGCGGAGAGCGACGCGGCAGCGGATGCGGCGTGTCGGCGCGTGCAGCGCGCGTGTGGACGTTTTTTGTCGCTATCGATTGATGCACTGCCGGCGCTGCCGGAGCACGAGGACGTGATGCTTGGAAGCGCAAGTCGTGCGCCGCGGGTTTGGGAGGCGGCGAATACACCGTTTGGTCATGCGGCGTTGTGGCTGGGTCGAGCTGTGGGGGATGCAATGATGGAAAGGCTGGAGGATGCGGGATGCGGTGGGCGGGGAATCAAGTCGAGTCGGCGTGAAGTCGCTATGGTCGGCGGCCACGGCGAACGTGTTAGCAATTGGGCATGCCATTCCGGGTAAACTCGTCCTGGCGGACGACGCTAAACTGGGTTCATGAAATCAATCGCACTGAACTATGAAATTAATTAAAGCTGTAATCTGGTTTCGGCCGATAATGTGCGACATCACACCGGAGCGCCGGTGTGGTTCAAACTGGCGGCACTGCGGCGAGTTTGACGGCATGCCAAGGAAGGTTTATGGGTCGCGTGTACGCCGGTGTTCTCGGACCGCTCGCCATGACCGTGGTGATCTGCCACGGTTGGCTGGGGTCGGGCGGCGTCGAAGGCACGCTTGGCCAGGCGGTAGTTTACTTGGCGATCTTTTCTGTCGTGGGCGCACTTATCGGGCATCTCGCCCAGACCACGATTGACGAATCGGTGCGGATGAAGCTGGAGCGCGAATTGGCCCAGCATGACGGTCGCTCAATGAAATGAGCAAAGTGTCAGGAGTCGGGTGTAAGGTGTCAGAAA
>DASZZA010000501.1:0-3595 GCA_035545135.1 Lacipirellulaceae bacterium
GAAGAGAGTCTTGATCAACAAGGTTCCGGCAACATTCTGGCAGATCGCCGCGGCGATCGGATTGACGTTGTCCATCACCGAAAGGACGCCGACCCAGTTTCGTATCCCCATCTGGCCATCCGGCCGTTCATAACCCAGGAACGTCTCAGTCATCAGGATTTCCTCGCCTGGGCGGATTGGAGTTTGTGCTTGTCGCCGCGGCCCCTGCGCGATTCGACATTGTGGACGTGCGCATGCTCACCAACGCCGATGGAGGCATTCGTCACGCCGATATCCTGGCCGTGCTTCATCACCGTGCCGCCTTCCGCGATCGGCTTGATGGCAATCTTGTGCCCGTAGGGAATATCGGCCCGCAGGATGATTTCGCCTCCTCCCGGACCTTTGAGATGGCACCGGTCTCCTGCCTTACCGGCGTCGATCAGCGTCGCCACATTGTCCTCCCGATCCATCACCAATGCTCGAACCATGTCATTCCTCCGCGCCGCGCGGGCAGGAGGCGGAATCGTCGCCGTCTGCCCGCAATTTCCTGACTTCCAAAGGGCGCTAGGCCGTCACCCGAGCGGCCACCAACCCACTCCCGCACCTATCGCCGTAATGTGAGTTGTCATATTGTTGACTTTCTTAAAATAGCAACTTAGCAGTAACAGACAGGCTGCGCCAGCGAGGTGTGGCTCGTTACGAAACACTGCGGGAGGATGAACTGGCCAGCGACCGGAAACAGGTCGTCGTCGAGCAGGTGTCGCATAGTTTTGCAGGCCAGATGCTTGCCGTCGACGAAATGAGCTTCACTGTCGGAGCGGGCGAGTTTGTCGTTATTGTCGGGCCCAGCGGTTGTGGCAAAACCACCATACTGAACATCATTGCAGGCTTGATGCGGCAGCAAACCGGCGAGGTGATCGTCGATGGCCAGGCGCCGCGCGCCGGCCGTCATGACGTGGCATACATGTTCGCGCAGGATGCTCTCCTTCCCTGGCGGAAGGTGATCGATAACGTCCTGTTCGGGGTCGAGATCCAGACAGGCTCGCGCCGCCCTTCAAGGGAAGTGCGGGAAAATGCCGAAAGCCTGCTTTCGATGGTGGGGCTGTCCGGTTTCGGGGACGCCTATCCGCGCCAGCTCTCGCACGGCATGAGGCAGCGCGTCGCGCTGGCGCGGACATTCCTGATGCCCAGCCCAATCTTGTTGATGGATGAGCCTTTTGGCGCGCTGGACGCCCACACGAAACTCATGCTCGAGCAGGGCCTCCTGCGTCTGTGGGATCGCGACAAGCGCACGGTCCTTTTTATCACGCATGACCTGGCGGAGGCTATTTGCCTCGCCGACCGGGTCCTCATCTGCACGGCTCGTCCCGGAAAGATCAAATCTGAAATTGAAATCGACCTGCCGCGCCCGCGCGACATCAACCAGCTGCAGCACGATCCCAAGTATCACGAATTGTATCAGAAGATCTGGGAAGACATGTCCCTAGAGATGCAGATGTAATGCAGTCGAAATCAATCGCCATGACGAAAGTAGAACGGCCGACTTCAGACGCGAGACAGGCTGTCCTGATGCACATCTGGGAAAAATTGTTTCTCTACGCCGGCCGGCTGTTGATTTTCGCCGGGCTTGCGTTCGTGTGGTGGGCAATCGTTGCTCTGGGCTGGGTTGACAAACTCTTTATCAGCACCCCCCAGGACGTGGCCGTATTCCTGTACCAGAATTTCAGTAACGAACTGGTTCCGAACATGCTGGCCACCTTGCTGGCAACGCTGATTGCCTTCGCCATGTCGGGCATTTTCGGGATCATGGCGGGTTTGCTGCTTGTCGAGGTGCCTCTGCTCAAGAAGCTGACCGATCCTTTTCTGACGGCATTCAACAGCATGCCACGTATCGCTCTGGCTCCGATCTTCATCCTGTGGTTCGGGATCGGCCTGCCATCAAAGGTCGCGCTCGCATTCAGCCTGGGTTTCTTCATCGTGCTCACCAGCACCTTTGCCGGAATGAAGAATATCGACCCCATCCTGATCCGGCTCAGCCGCTCGCTTGGCTGTTCCGGTTGGCAGCAGTTCACCAAGATTACGCTTCCGTGGGCGGTCCCCAGCGTCTTCGCCGGCTTGAAGCTGGCACTGATCTATTCGTTTCTGGGCGTAGTCACGAGCGAGATGCTGGCCTCGAAGATCGGGCTCGGACAACTCATCATGTACTATTCCGGCATACTCCGGATGGATGCCGTCATGGGCATCCTGATCGTCATGGCCGTCGTTGCCGTGGCGCTGACTCTCATCGCTGACTCGATCGAAGCCGCATTGCTCGGCAGTTGGACGGAGTCTTCGGCATCGACGAAAGCGTAGGAGAACCATCGGCAAGGGAGGAACGAAAAAATGCATGGCTTGCTACGGGCGCTTTTGGTTGGCGCCGCTACCTGTATGGCACTGGTGAATACCGGCGTGCGCAACGTGGCGCATGCCGAGGACCGCATACCGGTCAATATCGGATTTTACCCGGGCGCGACGTTCCAGACATTGATCTTCGTGGCGCAAGCGAAGGGCTTCTACGAGAAAGCTGGGCTCGAGCCGACATTCATTTCCACCGCCAACGGCCCGCTGATGAATTCCGAGCTCGCCAGCGGCGCCATCGACGTCGGCTTCAACGCACCGAGCCAGATCGGTCTCGCGCGCGAACAGGGGCTCGATCTCATCTTCGTGGCCGGCAATGCCAACATACCGTGGGTTCTTATCACCCGTCCGGACGTGAAATTGCCGCACAAGGGAAAATACCCCGAAATGATCGGCGACATGAAGGGCCTTGTCTGGGGCGTCTATGGCCGTGGTTCCGACGGCGAAGTCTTCATGCGCATGATGGCCAAGGACGCCGGCCTCAACGTGGACAAGGATGTCACCTGGGTCGGCGTGGGCGGTCCCGCCACCGGCCTGCCGGCGCTTCAGGTCGGCAAGATCCAGGTGTACATGACGCTCGACCCCGCGCCGATCATTGCCTCCTCGGGCGGTTATGGCCAAACGGTCATGGACCTGCGCAAGGGTGAAGGGCCCGAGGACCTTAAAGGAATTATCTATCAAGGCATCGAGGCAAAGCGTTCCACGGTCGAAAAAAAGCCCGAGATTTTTGCGCGCACCATCACGGCGCACGAGATGGCCTATTGCTGGGTGAACAATCCGGCCAACTTCAAGGAACTGGTCTCGCTCTTGAAGAGCAAGCTCCCTTCGCAAGGCCTGACGGATGAGCAGTTCAGCAACATGATCAAAGAAAACATTCCTACCTTGACCCTGACCTTTCCGTTGGATCAGTTGGAGCGCTGGAACAAACTGCTGGTAGCCAACGGCGTGCTCAAGGCACCGCTTGAGGCCGACAAACTGTTCTGGAAGGACATGCCGACGAAAAACCCGACCTGCGGATAGCCGGGACTTGCATCAGACCACCGCATTGGCCGGCTCCGGCCGGCCAATGCGGGACAGTCCGTCAAATCGGCGAAGATTTTTGCGCGATCGCGGAATCCAACTCGATCATCGTAACCGTCCTGCCACCGGAACCGACATGCACACACGTCGCCGCCGCGCCGAGCACGCCACGCTTAGGCGCAACCTAGCAGCCGAATGC
>DASZZA010000502.1:0-3886 GCA_035545135.1 Lacipirellulaceae bacterium
CCACTTCGCCGTACGAGAAGAGTTTTTGCCAATTCCAACGGAAAGTTAGCGTTGTGCCGATCATCGCATTCCAATCGACAAGTTTTGAAGGTGAATCATGCCGAACCAAGCGACAGGTGCCCCGGCTACGTCAGGCAACGGCTCGGCGTGAATGATCCATGAAGCTAGAGTTAAGAGATTCTTGCTCGGCAATCATCTTAACGATGCGCAACCCCCGCTTGCTTACCAGATTACATCGAATCCCACCGGGCTCGACAAGGGCGATTTGCCGGCCCCGATCAACCGCGGCCAGTCGAACTGCGCCGGCAATGATAAACTACGAACGGTGCGTAGAACAGGGGGCATAGCCAGCGGCGCAAAACCGCCGAGGAGAACCGCCCCTTTTTCCGCCGCCAATGCCTGCTATCATACGGGACTACAATCTGTTCGGGCGTGTAGCTCAGTTGGTTAGAGCGCTTGCTTGACATGCAAGAGGTCACAGATTCGAGTTCTGTCACGCCCACTGCTCGTAGAATTAGGCATCTCAAGTGATCTTAGTATCTCGCTTTGCGGGTCCGATCATGGGCTGCGTCTGCAGCCTCGGCTTGTTAAATTTTGCAAGCCTAACAGCTGTCGCCTGGAACTCGCCTGGCCACATGATTGTCGCGCTCGCGGCGTACGACCAAATGGACGCGCCAACACGCGCCAAAGCGATCGATCTGATCCGGGCTCATCCTCGCTTTCACGAGCACTTCCAATCCATAATGCCGCACGCCGTGTCTCGCGGCGACGTTAGCGAGCAGGATCAATGGCTATTTGCCCAGGCAGCCACCTGGCCCGATCTCGTGCGCGAGGCGAAGGGCGCGGTCACGCGCCAGGACGTGAAGAAGTATAGCCGTCCGTGGTGGCACTTTATCGACGAACCGATTTTTCTCAACGACCAGGAGCGCCGCGAGTTCGATCATCATTTACCGGTGAATCTGCGGCGCGAGCCGCCGCACGACACGGATGATGCCAATATGAACATCATCCAAGCATTTAAAAACTCATCGAATATCGTTCGGGACGCAAGTGCGCCGAAGGAGAAGCGGGCGGTTCACCTTTGCTGGATCCTTCATCTGGCCGGCGACGCCCACCAGCCGCTGCATGCGTGTGCCCTGTTCACAGCACATCGTTTCCGCGGCGGCGACCACGGCGGCAACTATCTGCAAATTGAACACGACTGGAAGCTGCACGCGTTTTGGGACGATCAGATTGCGACGGAAGAATCGTACGAAACGTTGCGCATATTGGCGGCCAATGTTGAACACAATCGGAAGCTTGCTGACGATGGACGAAGGGCAGCTTCAAATGTCGACATCGACAAGTGGATCGACGAGAGCTACGACCTGGCCCAGCGGTACACTTATACAAAAGAGGTCCTCCAGAAAGTCGCCGCTCGCGAGGATCATGCGCATCTCGGTCCGCTCGATCTCTCGGCGAATTACAAATCGCAAGCAGAAGCCGTTGCCGAACGGCGGGCTGCGGAAGCTGGCTCCCGGCTGGCTGCAATTCTCAAGGAGTTGTTGCAGTAGCGGCCGGTAACTCGAGACGGTTGGCTGAATCCACGCTGTTCCGGCTACGGGTTGGCCAATTCACCTGGACGCAGACTGGCGAAATCGATCTCGTCGTAAAGTCGCCGGCCCGCCTCGAACAGCACGCCGACGTGTTCGTCATCCAGTTTGACAAGATCGCTATAGCCGGCCGGTCCGGAATGAATCAGGGTTTTGTCCCTCCAGGTTTTCCCTTCGTCAAAGCTAAGCCGAATCGTCAAATCGCGACGCCGCTTCGGGTCGCCGGGCCCGCAATAGACGAGCATATTTTCCTTGTCTCCCCGATCGATTGCCGAGAAGCGCACAAGCGAATTCTGCACCACCGGCGAAGTGATACCCGGCTGAGCTACAAAGGGTGCGTCGAACGTCTCGCCTCCGTCGCTGCAGTATGCGATGCACCTCGACGCCGGATCGAAGCCATTCTGATCTCGGGCATTCACATAAATACGGCCATCGACAAGTTCAACCGCCACACACTCGTTGGGATGTAGGCGATCGGTCGCCGCGCGCGTGTCCGCCGCGCCGAGCTTCCATGTTGCGCCATGATCGTCGCTGTAGACGACGTGTGCGCCCCAGCCTTTATTGGCCCGGTCACGATGGTCGCACGGGATGACCAACCTCCCGGCGTGAGATCCGCGTTCCAGCTGGATCCCATGCACAGGACCCGTGGCGTACCAGTCCCAGGCCGGATTTGCCGCCGTCTGAGCGATGTCGCGGCGTTGCGACCATGTTCGTCCGTTATCGTCGCTCGATGCGACGTACATTCGTGCGTTGGTGCGCGTAAATGCAAGCCAGATGCGGCCCTTATGTTCTGGGTCCATCCGATCGACGACCGGTGTCGGGTTCCCAATCCATATCTGACCCGCGGGGTTTCGGGGCTCATCCTGTACCACCTGGATCGGTTCCCATGTCCGGCCGTTGTCGTGGCTTCGCTTCAACACGATGTCAATGTCGCCATGATCGGACGCAGCGTTCTTGCGGCCCTCAGCAAACGCCAACAGATCACCGCTGGTCGCCCGCACGATCGCCGGAATGCGATATGTATGGTATCCATCCTGGCCCGATAGGAATACGGTAACACTGGGTACATCGGCCGCGTGCGCTGCGGCAATATTCGCAATCGAGATAGCTGCCAACACGACAGCAATTTCCTGAACCCGGTAATGGCTTTGTGTAACTGACATCGGTTCTCTTATACTCGTCCGACCGACGGTTGTCAGTCGTTGTTGCGCTAGCGACAATGTAATTGTGGCGTCTGTATTGGAATCTTTATTTTCTAACCGTCTCAAACTTTTTTGCTTATTTCAATTGGTAGAAGGCGGTCATGCCCCGAATCACGGTTCCGGAGTTCACTGGCTTCAAAGCGGCTGGTCGTAAGATCTCGATCGTCACGGCGTACGACTTTGCCCTCGCCCGGCTGGTCGATTCTGCCGGCGTGGAGGGCATTCTAGTCGGCGACAGCATGTCGATGGTGGTGCAAGGCCACGACAGCACGCTGCCGGTGACGCTCGACGAAATGATCTATCACGCCGAAATGGTCGGTCGCGCGGTCGAGCATGCCCTGGTGATCGTCGATATGCCGTTTCCGAGCTTTCACCTGGGCACGCACCGTGCGATCGAAAACGCAGGCCGCATCTTGAAAGAGACTCGCTGCCAGGCCGTCAAGCTGGAAGGTGGCGTCGAGCAGGCCGAGACAATTGCCGCCCTCGTGTCGGCTGGCATTCCGGTAATGGCTCACTGCGGCCTTCGGCCGCAAAGCGTGCATACCCTCGGCGGTTACAAGGTGCAGCGCGACGAACCGCAACTCCTGGCCGACGCCAAAGCGGCTCAGGACGCCGGCGCGTTCGCCATCGTGCTGGAGTGCATCCCGCGCAATCTCGCCAAAAAAATCACGGCCGAAGTCGCCATCCCGACCATCGGCATTGGCGCCGGCGCCGATTGCGATGGCCAGGTCCTCGTGCTCCACGACTTGCTCGGAATCACCAGCGGCTACATGCCGCGGTTCGTCAAAGCGTACGCCGATCTTAAGAGCGAGATCACTCGTGCCGTCACGCAGTATCGTGACGAAGTGCGCCGCGGCGCCTTTCCGGCCAAGGAACACGGATACGAATGACCGTTCAGCCGCGATGCAGCGCACACGTTCCTTCATCGCATGTCGCGCCGCCGCTTAGCCGATACCGATTACGGGCGATCCAGCGGTACAGCGGCCGCCAAATCCACATGCTGCCCGGAAAGTGCAGAAACGGCGACGCCCACCACAATCTCCGGAGCCGGCGCGTCAGATAGCGAATGGCTTCCGGTCCCCAGTGGCGCAT
>DASZZA010000503.1:0-3486 GCA_035545135.1 Lacipirellulaceae bacterium
TCGAGCGCGTCGTTGCGCGCGCTATCATCGGCCGCGGCCCGTGTTAAACAAGCGCTGTTGGACATGATGTGGGGGATGGATTCGCAGCTAAAACTGCAAGCGGATGTATGGTGGTTTCGTTTGTGCTTCAATCGATGTTAAAAATTGGAGGGCCCCTCCGCGGGGCGTGGATCGATCTAGCGCGAACGCAGTATGTGTACGACGTGCCGGTCGATCAATCCCAGACGGTTCAACGCAATGGCCAGCAGTTGATTGGCGGCATTCGTGGCTTTGGGGCACGGCGCTTCTGGCGATCCAGAATTCGGCCGGCCGAGTCGATCTCTACGGCTCGGCGGCGGTTGAGTACTCACCAGTACCGTCTGCTGCCCGATTGCCTAATCTCGACATCCGTAACGGGAGATGCATCGCGGCGACCGCCAAACTCGCCAAGGGTGCGGCGCATCGATGAACATCTGTCGAGAGCCACCATAGCATAGGTGGTGGCCCAATTTCTACTAAAAAATTGGGAGCTAAACTGCCTTGCATAAAAAGGCATCAGGAACCAATGTGCATCTGCAACGAAGGCTTCACAATCGAGTGCAGATTGGGTTCCTGATACCTTTTTTGTGCAAGCCGAGTTTAACCACAAGCGTGCGTAATGCCGTAAGCGGCGCGAGAAAAAAAAGAAGGGCCGGCGAGGTGCGGGAGTCCTCGTCGGCCCTCAGGCGGGGAGAAAAATTGCGGACCACCCTCTGCGGCCCAAAAGTTAACAATCGGAAACTCATCTGCCGGACGCCTTCCGAGACGGTCGCGGTTCGATGCACCCGCCCGCGCTAGCCCGGATGTGCGTCCCACTCTTCTACCGAACGCGGAGTAGAGCACAGGGCGTGCCAAGCGGCGGCGGAAATGTTGGTATCTTCTACATTTGGCGATATAAGTGGTTGGTGCGGCTGGTTTTGGGGTGGTTTACTCGGCACAGTGGCGCCTTGGTTGCACGAGGACATTCAGTTTGCGCGTGTAATAATTGCCGACGGGCTTTGTAGAAGTTGCCGTAATGTTCGGTGCTAGCGAACTTAGGGAGCTCGTTTCGCGTAGGACCGGGAAGCTAAACCGCAAGCGACGTGCAATGCAATGTGCACTTCGACTCGCTATGAGTCGGCTTGCCGGGCGTTTTCAAGTAGTTAAACTTCAAAGCTTTGCGAAGATGGACAGTTTCAGTTTCGGCAGGCGGCCAACGATCGGTCACCCCCATGCTTTCGGTTGAAAACGTCAAGAAATCGTACCGGGAGCCAAACGGGGAATGGCTGCCCATTCTGAATGTGCCGCGATTGGAGGTCGCGGCGGGCGAGCAGGTGGTTATTCGTGGTCGCAGCGGCGGTGGCAAGACGACGCTTCTTAATGTGATATCCGGGTTGGCAACGGCAGACGAGGGGAAAATCGTCATCACGGGAACCGAGGTAACGCGACTGCCGGAAGCGGTTCGCGATCGGTTTCGAGCCCGCCACATCGGATTTGTGTTTCAGACGTTCAACCTGCTTCCGGGTTTTTCGGCATTGGAGAACGTTCTGCTCGGAATGACGTTCACGGGTCAGCGAAGTGATCCGCGGCGGGCAAGCGAGCTTCTGGCGAAAGTCGGCCTGGGACTTCGGCTAACGCACAAGCCAACCGCCTTGTCGGTGGGAGAGCAGCAGCGCGTGGCCGTGGCGCGGGCGCTGGTGAATCGGCCGGTTCTGCTGTTGGCGGACGAGCCGACGGCCAACATTGATCCAGCGCATCAACAGCAGGTGATTGATTTGCTCCGGGGAGTGTGCCGCGAGGAGAACGTCGCCATGCTGCTGGTGACGCACTCGGATGAGGTGGCGAGTCAGTTCGACCGGGTGGAGCATTTGGAGAATCTCAACCGGGTAATGGCAACTGTGAGCTAAGCCGCAAGCGCAATTATTGAGCGAACTGGAAGGCAACGGTCTATTGGTTTATCAGATATGCCGTTTTGGAAGATAGCTTGGCGGAATATGGAGCAGCGAGCGCTTGCATCGGCGCTTACTGCGCTATCGATGGCGCTGGGCGTGGCGGTGACGATCGCGGTGATCGTGATCTACGGCGTGGCGGTGCGGCAGTTCGATCAGAATGGTCAGGGCTACCATTTGATCGTGGGCGGCAAGGGTGGGTCGCTGCAGTTGGTGCTCAGCACGGTGTATCACATCGGCCAACCGCTGTATCCGATACCCTACAGCTACTACGAAAAGTTTTTGCCGGGGGGTGAGTTTGGCAGCGTGACAGCCGCGGCGATTCCGGAGTGTTTGGGGGACAGTTATCAATCGCCGGACGGGTCGGTGTTTCGCGTCGTGGGGACGACGCCGGAACTTTTTGAAAAGATTCACTATGGCACGAATCCGGACGGTTCGCCGAAGAGCTATGAGTTTGAGCAAGGGGGCCGAAATTTCAAGACGAAGAATTTCTTTGAAGGCGTGATCGGGTCGGTGGTCGCGGCCCGCTCGGGATTGAAGGTCGGCGATTCGTTTCAGCCGAGTCACGGCCTGGCCGGCGGAAACGATCTTCACCATGCAGTGAAGGTAGTCGGCATCTTAAAGCCAACGGGGACGGCGGACGACCGCGCTCTGTTCATGAACATCGAGGGATTTTACCTGCTACCGGGGCATGCGCTTTCGGCCGCGAGCGATCAAGCGGAAGCCGGCGGCGCCCCGGGTAAGGAGAGCGCCGCGGCGGAAGAGCACGAGCACGAAGAAGAGCAGGAGCTGGAACACAAGTTAGAGCGTGGCGAGGCTCAGCCGCTGCCGGTGGCGCAGCGCGAGGTGACGTCGATCCTGGTGCTCTGCAGCAATCCGTTGGGTCCGGAGTATTTGAATTTCAAAATCAACAAAGGGAAGAACCGCATTGCACAGGCGGTGGCTCCGGCGCGCGAAGTAGGCATGCTGATGAACGGCATCGTCGGGCCGATCCAACTCGTATTATTGGTTTTAACGGTGCTGGTTGTGATTGTGGCCGGGATCAGCATCCTGGTGAGTATTTATAACTCGATGACAGAGCGGAGTCACGACATTGCCGTGATGCGAGCGCTGGGAGCGAGCCGCACGGCAGTGATGGGAATCATTTTGGTCGAGTCGATTTTGCTGTCGCTGGGGGGCGGACTGATTGGGGTTTTGATAGCCCACGGGATGATTGGAGCAGCAGGCCCGTACGTGGTCGAGCGAACGGGCATTGCATTGAGCATGCTTCAATTCGATTGGCACGAGCTGGTGCTGATTCCGGGACTCGTGGTGCTGGCGTCGTTGGTTGGATTTCTACCGGCGCTCGCGGCGTATCGGACGGATGTGTCGAAGGCATTGTCGGGAAGTCGGTGAGTTGCGGCGCACTACCGGAGCGTGTGTTTGAGCATGTGATTTGTGGAACGGAAGCTAATTTGGGCGGGCGAAAAGGATTGCAAATCAATGAGGTCGAGATTTGGGTGTTCCGTTGCGGAATTGCGGTCCCCGTTGTCATTGAATG
>DASZZA010000504.1:0-8127 GCA_035545135.1 Lacipirellulaceae bacterium
AATCGCTAACGAAAGTTGGCGAACGACTGGCCGATATGCTCATCTTCCACCGCCAGCGGTAGCCAGTTGCTGCTGAGTTATCGGAGAGTAAGAGTCTCATGCGCAAGGTTCCATGCTCGCTGCTGTACTTATCTTGACCAGGTTGGATGAATCGAGACCGACTAGTAGTTTTCCTGTTTTGCTGAAGTAAACCTTGATTACAATGGCGAGGATTAACAGTTTTTTCTCATTTCCTCGCGCATCCATGCGCCACGATTGCTGAACGCAGTTCACGTCCGACGTTAAGCATGAGCCTTCTTCGCCAGGGTTCTTGGTTTCGGCATAACGAGTCGTGGCAGCATTTGCTCATTCGCTACAGCAGCGCGATCTTAATCGCCGCAGGCGCGATTGGTTTGAGGCTGCTGCTCGACGAACGATTGGGGCATTCGGGCTTTGCGATTCTATTGGCGGGCATGATCGTGGCGGCTTGGGTCGGCGGCGTCGGCCCATCGCTGATCGCGCAAACGATAATTTTGTTCGCGCACGGTCTTTGGTTTAGCCCGACGCACGAAGTGCATTCGCCGTTCACTGCCGAGGGAATTGTCAGCTTGATTGCCTTTTATGGTGTCGGTATCGCCGTGGCCGGACTCAGCGAAGCATGGCACGCGGCACGAATGCGCGAAAGGGCAGAGAAGAATGAGGCTATTGCTCAGCGTGAGCATTTTCAAGCGACACTGGCTTGTGTCGGCGACGGCGTCTTGGTCACGGATGCCGAAGGACGACTCACATTGATGAATCACATGGCGGAGGAAATGATCGGCTGGAAGCTAACCGAGTCGAAAGGAAAGCCAGCGCGCGACGTGTTTGTGATCTACGACGAGCAGACGCAAGAGCCGATCGAGAACCCCGTGCAAAATGTTCTGCGCCGCGGACAGGTGCTGCACGAGACGATGCGACTGATCCTGACGACGCGAAAGGAGCATCAACTTCCCGTTGCGTACAGCGCCGCGCCCATCCACGATGCGTCGGGAAAAACGATCGGGGTTGTGCTGATTATCCGCGATGAAACGGAGCGCCGGCGGGCCGAAATTGCACAACGAACTGCCGACCAACGCAAGGACGAATTCCTCGCTACTTTGGCACACGAACTTCGCAACCCGCTCGCGCCGATCTGCATGGGACTTGAGCTAATGAAGATTTCTCCTCGTGACAACGGATCCAACGAAGAAGTTCGTTCGATGATGGAACGCCAGACTCACCACATGGTGCGGTTGATCGACGATTTGCTCGATGTGTCTCGAATTACTCGCGGCAAACTGGAACTGCGTCGCCGACAGGTGCGGCTGGATGAAGTTGTGCGAAACGCGGTTGATGCCACGCGCCCCGCCATTGATGAGGCAGGACATTCGCTCGAGGTGGCCCTACCGGAAAACCCAATTCTTCTCGACGCCGATCCCAATCGCCTTACTCAGATACTGTCCAACCTATTGAACAACGCGGCCAAGTATACGCCTCACGGAGGCAGAATAGAATTGACCGCCGACCAATGCGACGGCGAAGTGACTGTGGCGATCACAGACAACGGCCGCGGCATTCCGGCCGAGATGCTCGAACAAATCTTCGAAATGTTCACACAAGTTCGCGGGTCGGACGAAACGGTTCAAACCGGCCTGGGAATCGGTTTGACACTCGTCAAGCGGCTCGTCGAGCTGCACGGTGGATCGGTGCGCGTCGAAAGCGAGGGCGAAAACCAGGGCAGCCGCTTCTGCGTGCGACTGCCCGGCATGCGGCTGCCAGCTGCTTCCAAAGAAAGTTTAATCGACGGTGCCGCCGCCTATCGGCCACAGAGCGGAACAGGGCGGCGCGTGCTGATTGTCGACGACAACGAGGACGCATTGTCCTCCCTAAGCTTTCTAGTACGCGTATTGGGGAACGAAATATGCAGGGCACGCGACGGACTGGAAGCAATCGCTGCGGCGGAGCGATTTCGGCCTGAAATCGTGCTGATGGACATCGGCATGCCCAACCTCAATGGTTACGAAGCGGCCAAACGTATTCGTGCAGAGCCGTGGGGGGAACAAATGCTCCTCGTCGCGACCACCGGCTGGGGCCAGGAAGAGGATCGGCGGCGCAGCAAGGACGCCGGGTTCGACCGTCACCTTGTGAAGCCGATCGAGCCGGAAAAGCTCCGGGAGCTCTTGGCGGCGCCTCTCTTGACTGGAGTGGATGGCAGAGCAGCCGCCGAGGAGCGCGGCGCCGAGCGTAAATCGGCGGGCTCTGCTGCCGACGGCGACACAAAGGTTCCTGAGAATTCAATCGAAATGGACCGAGACGATCGTTTTGCACGTTTTCCCAAATGATCACCATCGCTGCAATGAGAGAAGAACTTACGATGCGGTTGCCGGTTGTCGAACTGGCGACATGGATGCTGGTACTGCCGTGCACATTGCTGGTTTTTGCTGCCGGCTGCGACCAATCCGGATCGTTAGATTCTCCAACTGCGATGCAACTGCGCGCGCTAAGTACGGTCTATCTCGATTTCGCGGCGGCGCGAGGACGCGGTCCACAGGACGAACATCAACTGCTGGCATACATCAAGAATGTTCCTCAATTTCTTCTTGCTGAAGCTGGCATAGCTCCCGGAGCCACTAGTCGAGCGTTGATCTCCAAACGCGATGGCGAGCCGTTTGTCATTTACTACGGTGAACACATCTGCCTGAAAAAGCATTCTTCGCAGGTTATCGCTTGTGAAAAGAAGGGGAAGGATGGAACCCGCTACGTGGCATTTGCTGATGGACACGTTGACTGCATCGACGAGGCTGCAGCGAAAGCACTGATGCACGAACACCATTGAGCGCGATCTGGGAGCGGCGCTGCCTCGGTAAATGGATTTTGGATATGTGTTGTTATGCCCTTTGACCATCGCAAAAGACGACCTGGTTTTACATTGGTCGAGCTATTGGTCGTGATTGCGATCATCGGGATTTTGGTTGCGCTGTTGCTGCCGGCGATTCAGGCCGCACGCGAGGCGGCACGGCGAACACAATGTCAAAATCATCTGCGACAGGTCGGACTGGCCGTATTGAATTTCGAATCGACATGTCGCTGTTTTCCATCCGCCGGCAACAATGGTGCAATCAGGCGGTCGGGCGGAAAGCCGACTTCGCCTAAAAGTGCAACGTTTCAGGAGGCAGGCACGCTCTTTCAGATTCTTCCTTACATGGAGGAACAGTCGGCTTACGACGCGGACGATGCGACGATCGAAGGGCTGGTCGTACCGGCCTACTTTTGCCCGTCGCGCCGCGCTCCGGTGTCGCGGCCGGGCGTCGATGGCATGCCGCTCGGCTTAAACGATTACGCGATGCCGGTCTGGAAAGATGCCACCGCCGGACCCGGACTTGGCGGCAGTAGCGCCGGTTGTTGGAATTTCTGGAACGACAAGCAGGGCGATGAAATCAATCATCCCTATTACCGCAACACAGTGTTCGTACGAGGCGGAAAAGGAGCAACCGCTTTCCCGCCAGGTCGCATGTCGCAAATTACCGACGGCACGTCGAACGTCCTGATGATCGCCGAGAAGTTTGTCGATCCGACGCGGTATGACCCCGGCAAACTTGACGAAGAGCCAACGCAGCCGCCATGGCCATCGATTGCCTTCACCGACATGGGTTACTACCAAGGCTTTGCCTGGGCCACCATGCGCTGCTCCATGTACGGGCCGATTCGGGACCAGATATTAGGCAACATTGCCTATTGGCAAATGTTCGGCTCGGCGCATCCAGATGGGATCAACGCCGTGTTTGCCGATGGCTCCGTGCGCGCGATCAGCTACACAATCTACAACCCGCTGTTTCAGCTTTTGTGCCGTAAGAACGACGGCTTATTGATTGACGCGAACGATTTGTAATCGCTTGATAAATAGATGCCAACTCGATTTCTCGCCATGCGGGCCGGTCTCGTGCCGAGGGGTCCGGACTAACGCGACGGCTTGCCTCGACTCGGCATTGGTACTCACGCCAACGACGACTTCGATGATTACGCACTTGGCCGTTCGTTATCGAGCGGTGGCGATTTTTCGACGCGCGTCGATACGCGATGCGAGAGATAAGTAAGTGCAATGAAGTCGTACACCCCGTGCGCAACCATTGGGGCCGCCAAGTCGTTATACCTGAGCATCAACCAACCCAGGAAGCACCCGACTCCGAAGGCGAACAGAAAATACAACTTCGAAAGCGCGTGTGCCAGGCCGAACAGAAAGCTGGTTATCAACAGACCGACGACCGGCGTCGTCCAACCGCCAATTTTCGATTGCAGCGTGCCGCGAAACAACAACTCTTCGCCGACGCCAGCCAATGCAGCCACCATCGCGAACTGCGCGATGCTACCGCTCGGAAACATTTCGCGAATCAGCCATTCGACCTGGGCGCGAAGTCGCCGCAGCATCGGCGTGTTCGAGTTCACCAGTAACCAAAAGACAACGAGCATTGGCAGCGTTGCCAGGAGACCGCGCGCAATCGCGAGTGCCAGCGGCGCGCCCAACGCCGGTAACCGCTCCTTCAGCGGTACGTGAAAAATCCAGGCGATGAGAAGGGCGATAACGGCGATTCCGCCTTCCACAACCACCGCCATGGCGAAGCCATTCGAACGTTCTGCGGTAGAGTCCATTTCTTCAATCGATTACGGAGTTTCGCGTCGAATATAGGCACCGACGTTTAAATGTTCGCCTTGACGTGCCACAGACTATAGGGCTACATTAACCGGTTCGCATTCGCCGCAGATTCTCCGAGTTCTTGAATCGAAGAACTTTGTCCTTTCCGCGGCCTCGACGTTGAAAAACAATCAATGCGCGCCGCATCGCGTCGCAATTCGCGACGGCCGGCTCATTCGCTTCCTCAGTGTATTCCTTTTCCAGACGGTGACCAAATGGCAACAGCAGGTTTGACTCGCAAAACGAAGCCGGCATCTTCGGAATCGACTGGTACGGCATCTTCCAACGGGCATCCGACGAAGTTGATCTATTACTTCGGTCGCACCAAAACCGAGGGGAACGGCAAGCAAAAGCAACTTTTAGGCGGCAAGGGGGCCAACCTCGCGGAAATGACGAGCATTGGTCTGCCAGTGCCACCAGGATTCACGATCACCACGGAAGTTTGCGATCTGTATTACAAGAGCGGCGGCAAGTTGCCGGCCGGCCTCATGGATGATGTTGCCCACAACGTCGCGACGCTCGAAAAGGAACTCGGCAAAAAATTCGGCGACACCACCAATCCCTTGCTCGTGTCGGTGCGCAGCGGGGCGGCCATCTCGATGCCCGGCATGATGAATACGATTCTCAACCTTGGCCTCAACGATGAATCGGTGGTTGGCCTGTCGAACGCTACCGGCAATCAGCGATTCGCTTTCGACGCATATCGCCGGCTGATCAACATGTATGGCGACGTGGTGTGCGGCGTCGATCATGAGCATTTCGAGCACGCATTCGACAAAGTAAAAACCAAGTACAAGGCCAAGAGCGACACCGACGTGCCGGCCGAAGGCATGGTCCTCCTTTGCGAAGAATACAAGAGGGTTTTCCAGAAGCATTTCGGCAAACCGTTTCCACAGGATCCGCTCAAACAGCTTGAACTAGCGATCGAAGCCGTGTTCAAGAGCTGGATGCAGCCGCGCGCGGTGAAATATCGCCAGGTGGAAAACATCACAGGCCTCTTGGGTACTGCGGTTAATGTGCAGTCGATGGTGTTCGGCAACATGGGCGACGACTCCGGCACCGGCGTGGCCTTCACGCGCGACCCGGCAACGGGCGAGAACAAGTTCTACGGCGAGTTTCTCGTTAACGCCCAGGGGGAAGACGTCGTGGCCGGCATCCGCACGCCGCTGCACGTGGATGAAATGCCCAAGTGGAATAAGCAAGTTTACAAGCAGCTGCTGGAGATCAAGGACACGCTCGAACATCACTATCGCGACGTGCAGGACATCGAGTTCACGATCGAGCGCGGCACGTTGTTCATGCTGCAGACCCGCAACGGCAAGCGGACCGGGGCCGCCTCGGTGAAGATCGCGTGCGACATGGTGAAGGAGAAGCTGATCGACGAAAAGACCGCCGTGTTGCGAATCCCGGCCGGCGACCTGACGCAGCTTTTGCTTCCCAGCTTTACGCCCTACGGCAAGCAGCAAGCGAAGAAAGATGGCCGGCTCTTGACGCGTGGCCTGCCCGCGTCGCCCGGTGCGGCGGTTGGCAAGCTGGCGTTCACAGCGGCCGAGGCGGTTGACCGAACGCTCGCCGGTGAAAAGGTGCTCTTGGTGCGTAAGGAAACCAATCCGGAAGACATCGACGGCATGCACTCGGCCGTCGGCATCCTTACGAGCACCGGCGGCATGACGAGCCATGCGGCCGTCGTCGCTCGCGGTTGGGGTCGCTGCTGCGTGGCCGGCGCCGGTGAAATTTCAATCGACGAAAAGGCTCGTAAGATCAAAGTCGGCGGCAAGACGTTCACGCACAAGGACACGCTTTCTATCGACGGCTCGACCGGCGAGGTAATGGGCGGCGCGGTCGAAACGCAAACTCCGAAGCTCTCCGGCGACTTCGCCACCGTGATGGGGTGGGCCGACAAATATCGCACGATGAAGGTCCGCACGAATGCCGATACGCCGGCCGATGCCAAGCGGGCGCGCGAGTTTGGCGCCCAGGGAATCGGCTTGTGCCGCACCGAGCACATGTTCTTCGAAGGCGACCGCATCAAAGCGATGCGGGCCATGATCTTGGCGAAGTCTGAAAAGGAGCGTCGGCTGGCGCTCAAAGATTTGCTCCCGCTGCAGCGAAAAGACTTCATCGGCATTTTCAAAGCGATGAACGGCCTGCCCGTTACGATTCGCCTGCTCGACCCGCCGCTGCACGAATTCTTGCCTCACGAGCCGAAGTCGCAGGCGGAGACGGCCAAGGAGCTCGGCATCAGCGCGGCGGAGGTGAAGCAGCGTGTGGACAAACTCCATGAGATGAACCCGATGCTCGGTCATCGGGGTTGCCGGCTGGCGGTTACGTATCCGGAGATTCTGGAGATGCAGGTCACGGCCATCACCGAGGCCGTGATCGCCTGCAAGCAGAAGGATATCGACGCGCAGGCCGAAATCATGATTCCTCTGGTAGGCATTGCCCGCGAACTGGCGATGCTCGCGGCCCAAGTGCGCGAGACGATCGCTCAGGTGCAGGAAAAAAAGAAGTACAAGGGCAAGTTGGCGATCACGGTCGGCACGATGATCGAAGTGCCGCGGGCCGCTCTTACGGCGGACGCGATCGGGGCCGAGGCCGACTTCTTCAGCTTCGGCACGAACGATCTCACGCAGATGACGTTCGGCTACAGCCGGGACGATGTCAACACGTTCCTTCCCGATTACTTGAAGCAGGAGCTCTTGCCGCGCGACCCGTTCCAATCGCTCGACACCGAGGGCGTGGGCCAGTTGGTCGAGATGGGCGTGCGCAAGGGTCGCGCCGCGAAGGCGGGACTTAAGTGCGGCATTTGTGGTGAGCATGGCGGCGACCCCGATTCGATCAACTTCTGCCAACAGGTCGGGCTCGACTACGTGTCGTGCAGCCCGTTCCGCGTACCGATCGCGCGGTTGGCCGCGGCCCAGGCGGCGCTCAAGCAGACCGGCAGCGATACGGGCCGCAAAGGCGAGTGAGCGGCGCGGCGCGAGTGGCGAGGCGCGAGATGTAGGGTGGGCAACGCCCACCGATCTAGATTTTCACGTGCTCCAGATTCTGGCGGGCAATGCCTGCCCTACCCATTCGCCCTCCCATACGAGAGCCTTGCCCCGTGCTTTGGATCGGCTTCTACTTATGACTTACTCCTTATGTCTTACGCCCTCTGAGAGCTTCTCACAAAATGGCTTCGGCGAGGGGGACAGTCCCATTTTGCTCCGAAGACTCCGCAAAATTGGGACAGTCCCCGGCCATTTTGTTAGAAGCTCTAAAAATGAAATGATGCGCGCACTGAGTTGACGACTTCGCGACGTCGCTCCGTGGCGTGCTAGCCGTGACGACGGCGCAAAGTCCATGACTCATCCGGACGGTGGGACCTGCGGCATAATGCACCGCTTCCGCGACGTGGTGCTCAATCGATTCCACAAGGGACGGTGCTACCGTATTCGTGC